>DAOWNU010000268.1 GCA_030642425.1 bacterium
GCACGCTCTCGCCGCGGAAGTCCCGATTATCGTCGCAATTAACAAGATGGACCTGCCCGGAGCAAGCTCGGAAAAGGTGAAGAACGAACTCGCCAAGCTCGATCTTATGGTCGAGGATTGGGGCGGCGATATTCTTTCCGCCGAAATTTCCGCTGTAACCGGGGAGGGCGTCGATCATCTACTCGAACAAATATCTCTTCAGGCCGAGATAATGGAACTCACCGCGAACCCAAGCGTGCCGGCGAATGGCGTTGTTGTCGAGGCCCTGCTCGATAAATTCAGGGGAGCGACCGCGACCCTTCTTGTGCTCGAAGGAACATTGAATTTGGGAGACTCGTTCACTGCCGGAATTATTCCCGGGCGCGTGAGGAGCATGGAAAATGCACTCGGTGAAAAGCTCAAAGAGGTTGGCCCATCGACGCCGGTGGTTATTACTGGACTGTCCGCAGTTCCACAAGCCGGAGACCTATTCGATGTTGTGAGCAGCGATGTCGAAGCGCGAAAAATAGCCCGAAAACGCCAATCCGAGGTCGAGGTGGAAGAAATTGCCCCGAAGAAGATGACGCTCGAGGATTTCTTTGCGCTTGTCGAAGGCGACCAAAAAAAGGAACTGCTGCTTATTCTTAAGGCCGATGTTGACGGTTCTGTCGAGGCGGTTCGTGGAATTATCGAAGGGATGGGCAATGAGGAGGTTAGCGTTAGAATTCTGAATGCGGCGGTCGGAGCGATATCCGAGAGCGATATTCTGCTGGCGAGCGCATCGAATGCCGTAGTGATCGGGTTCAATGTCAAAATGGACAACCGGGCGAAAAAGGCTGCCGAGAAAGAGGGTGTCGATGTCAAAACCTACGACATCATCTACGAGCTTAAGGCGGATATTAGGGCCGCGCTCGAAGGATTGCTCGAACCGGAGATAGTCGAGGAGAAAATCGGCACTGTCGAGATCCTCCAGATAATTAGAATCCCGAGAGTCGGCAACATTGCAGGCTCGCTTGTCAGAGAAGGGGCGATTCGTCGTGGGTCCAAGATCGAGATTGTTAGAGCCGGCGAGGTTATCGGAACGGGAATAGTCGAGGGACTTAAGCGTTTCAAGGACGATGTTAAAGAGGTTATCGCCGGGTTCGAATGCGGCGTCGAGATAGGCGGATTCAAAGACTATCAGGATGAAGATACTTTAATCATCTACGATGTGAAAAAGGTCGTCCGTCGGCTTGAAGAATAGTGGAAGAGCGCTTTGATAGTGGGTTTGACAACGGTTGAAATTTTTATCCCCCAGTCCCAATCGCTGAAGGACAAACGACAGGTTCTGCGAAGAATTAAGGATAAAGTGAAGGCCAAACTCAACGTGTCCTACGCCGAGGTCGATTATCAGGATAAATGGCAAAGATCCACGCTGAGTTTCGTAACTGTCGCAAACAAAAGGGCGGATGTGGACCGGAGATTTGAAAGTGTAATAAAAATTATCGAGGGGGATATCAGGGTCGAAATACTGAACCGGGACCGTGAGTATCTCTAAAGTGTCCTTTGGAAAAGTAAAAAATTGCAATTGGGTGATAATGTTGTTTCAATTCAAAATGGTCAATTAGCAATTAGCATCGTAAAATCGCCCAACCACACCCTATAAAGTTGTCGACGGTGGGTGGAAAAGGGGCATTGATAATTGCTAATTTTGCATTGCTAATTTTTCAATGGTTCTTTATCCAATAACTTGAAATGTATTTCTCAAACACCTCTCTAAACGGAGTTTTCGATGTCTGTCCGAACGCGCAGAGTTGGCCATGAGATCCGTAAAATTATTAGCGGACTTCTCGATACCGGAGAGGTTCACGATCCGAGGCTTTCCGGCATGATCACAATTACCGATGTGGACGTTTCCCCGGATTTAAAATCTGCGAAGGCCTTTTTTAGTTGTTTCGGTTCGGAAGAGGAAATTGTTCAAACGGGCAAAGCGCTCGAAAGTGCGGCGGGTTATATTCAATCGGAAGTCGGCAGGAGGCTGGGAACAAAATTCACACCGCACCTGACCTTTGTTTTCGACTCGTCGATAGCCTATGGCGATCACATGGAAAGGGTTATGGAAGTTTTGCATGACGATGAAGAGTAAAAATGACATCATAGAGGCAATTCATCGGCTCGATAGTTTCCTGATTATGGGGCATGTCGATCCGGATGGGGATTCTCTCGGCTCTTCTCTTGCTCTTGCACTTTATCTGTTGGAGCAGGCCGGTAAAAGGGCATATATGCCCGCGCCAGTCAATTGGCCGGGAAGATACGGCTTTCTCGAAAAGCATCGCGACGGAACCGGCGAAATGCCCAAAGAGAAGGTCGATGCCGTTATTATACTCGACTGTTCCTCCGCCGACCGGGTGGATTGGGGACAGCTCGATCCCCGCGATTATGAGGAATCGCTCTTTATTGTTATCGATCATCACGAGGAGGGGAAGGCCTTCGGCGATATAAACTGGATCGATCCCGAATCTGCGGCGGTCGGAGAAATGGTTTTCGATATTCTCGACGCCCTCGATGCCGAAATCACGACGCCTATCGCAGAGAGCCTTTATATGGCAATCGTGACCGACACGGGAAGGTTCACACATTCTAATACGACTGCGCGCTCCATGCAGATTTGCGCCGAGCTTATCGAGAGGGGAAATATTTGCCCTTCCAAGCTGACCGGCGAGGTGTATTACAGCTTTTCGGAAGAATATTTGAGAAATATCGGCATAGCGCTGTATAACTCGAGAATATATATGGACGCTCGAATTGTTTTTTTAACGCTGGATAGGGCCTCGGTTCGTTCGTTTTCAACGACTTTCGACGAGACGGAAGGGATTGTGGACCTTGCGATGAGCGTAAAGGGTGTCGAACTGGCGTCGCTTTTCAAGGAGATCGGGCAAAATATGATCCGTGTATCTTTGCGCAGCAGGGGGAAGATCGATGTTGGCGCTCTCGCAAAGGAATTGGGTGGAGGAGGACATCGGAACGCCGCCGGATGCACACTGAAAATGCCCCTTTCTCTCGCCCGCGAGGTTATTCTCGATAAATTTGAGGATTTGCTGGGGATGAATTTAACAAGAAGCGCGTGTAAAGTTGCAGATGAACGGCATATTGTTCCTTGACAAACCATTGAAAAGATCCACCGCTTCCTGCGGCAGGGAGATAGGCCGCGCGCTGGGAAAAATCAAGATCGGCCACGCCGGGACGCTGGACCCGATGGCGTCCGGTCTGGTGATCCTCATGCTCGGTTGCGCGACAAAGCTGTCCGGCTATCTGGCCGGATTGGAAAAGGAGTATTCCGGCAAGATATATCTCGGAATTACAACGACAACCGGCGATGCAGAGGGAGAAAAAATCTCAGAGCAAGCTGTAGAAATTACCTCCGAGAGAGTATATAGCATCGCGAAGGAATTGGTCGGCGAGAGGGCGCAGAAGCCGCATCCCTTTTCTGCGGTCAAACAACGGGGAATCCGGCTCTATAAGCTCGCCCGACAGGGAAAGCCGGTTGAATCCACGCCGCGCAATATCACGGTTTGGAGCTTCGAAATAACGGGTATCGACCTGCCGGAGATAAGCTTTATTGCGCGTGTGAGCAAAGGAACATATCTGCGCGTTCTTGCGGAGGATTTTGGGGAGCTTGCCGGATGTGGGGCGCACCTGTCCGGGCTGCGAAGAACGAGGATAGGGCGTTTTAATATCGACGACGCGTTATCCCTTGAAAAGCTGCTCGCTCTCGCGGAATCGAACGAAATCGAATCCGCCCTGATGACGCCGGGAGACGC
>DAOWNU010000114.1 GCA_030642425.1 bacterium
CGGAATCCAATAGGGTAGTATTGTGTGTGTTTTAACTTTTACTTATTTACCAAAATAACTTCCTCCTTCTTCTCACTTCCAGTTGCACATTTGGAACTTTGAAGCAAGGAGAAATTGGCATTTTAAAAAAATTTAATTTTTTCGTCGCATGCAAATTCGCAAACTATTTTCATAAACAGCTTGCAAAATTTTTCGCCATCACCTATAATATAAAACTTTGTGTTGTTGTATAGTCAAGTTATAAATAATGGAGGTTTTCTATGGCAAGGATGGTCGTGCAGATCGATCATTGCAAGGGATGCAGTCTTTGTGTCGAGGCATGTCCACGGCAATGTATCGAGATAGACAACGAAACGCTGAACAAGATGGGTTATCACCCGGCGAGGTATAAAGGAAGCGGTTGCACAGGCTGCGGGATATGTTTTTATTCCTGCCCGGAACCGGATGCGATCATAGTGTATAAAAAGGATGAGGAGGCAGCATAATGGCCAAAGAACTTATTAAAGGCAACGAAGCTATCGTCAAGGGCGCTTTGCTCGCCGGATCGCGATGCTATTTCGGCTATCCGATCACACCCGCAAGCGAGATCGCGCACGGCGCCGCGACATTCTATCCCCTGCTCGGAAGAACTTTTCTTCAGGCGGAGAGCGAGATCGCCGCAATTCAGATGTGTTACGGCGCAGGCGGAACCGGCGCTCGCGCACTTACGGCGTCGAGCGGGCCGGGGATTAGCTTAAAATGCGAGGGAATCAGCTATGCCGCAGGCTCGCAGGTGCCGATAGTTATCGCGGATATCATGCGCGGCGGGCCGGGCCTCGGGAATATCGCCCCGGCGCAGTCGGATTATAATCAAGTAGTAAAGGGCGGTGGACACGGCAACTATAAGCTGATCGTCCTGGCCCCCAACTGCGCGCAGGAAATGTGCGATCTGACCATGCTTGCTTTCGACCTCGCCGACAAATATCGCACACCGGTCTTCGTCCTCACCGACGGCTTCATCGGCCAGATGATGGAACCGGTCGAGTTCCCGGAGCCGGTCGAACTAGACCACAGGAAAAAGAAAGACTGGGCGGTCATGGGCGACGCCGAAACCAAAGGCAATCTTATCAACTCTATCTATCTCAATGAGGAAGAACTCGAAGAACATAACCAGATGCTTCAGGACAAATACGCCGAGATCGAGAAAGCGGAAGTCCGCTTCGAGGATTATCTGCTCGACGACGCCGAGATTGCGGTTACCGGTTTCGGTATCGTGAGCCGCGTCCTGAAAAGCGCGGTGGATGTCTGCCGAGAAAAGGGAATCAAAGCCGGACTGCTGAGGCCGATAACGCTCTTCCCGTTCCCCAACGATAGATTCGCCGAATTGGGCGACAGTATGAAACACATCCTGGTCGCGGAGTTGAATAACGGTCAGATGCTCGTGGACGTTAAAATGGCTGTCGGCTGCAGGAAAGCGAGGGTCCATTTCTACAACAGAATGGGCGGCGTTGTGCCTTCGGTGGACGAGATGGTCGAAAAAATAACCGAAATCGCAAAAGGATAGGTGATAGAAATGGCAAAAGATATACTTCGTAAACCGACGGGTTTCATGGATATTTATAATTTCAAACCCGGAGATGATAAGGGAAATACACATTACTGCCCCGGCTGCGGGCACGGCATTCTTCACAAGCTGATAGCCGAGGCGCTGGAGGATTTTGGCGTCGCGGACAGGACTATTATGATTTCCCCTGTGGGATGCTCGGTTTTTGTGTATTACTACTTCGCAACCGGCAACGTTCAGGTGGCTCACGGACGCGCGCCCGCAGTTGCAACCGGAATTAAACGCACGAACCCGGACAGTATCGTAATCAGCTATCAGGGGGACGGCGACCTCGCCGCGATTGGCGGGAACAACATCCTTCAGGCGGCGAACCGCGGGGAGAATATCACCGTGTTCTTCGTGAACAACGCAATTTACGGCATGACCGGCGGGCAGATGGCCCCGACTACACTTATCGGCCAAAAAACCATGACTTCACCCTACGGCCGCTCGGTTCAGAACGAGGGGTATCCCATCAAAATGGCCGAACTGCTCTCCACTCTCGAGACTACAACTTATATCGAGCGCACTTCGGTCCACAATCCGAAAAATATCGCAAAGACCCGCAAGGCGGTTCGCAAGGCGATAAAATGCCAGATCGACGGCAAAGGATTCAGCCTCGTCGAAACGCTGGCGATGTGCCCCAGCGGCTGGAAAATGACCCCGGTCAATTCGACAAAATGGATCGAGGAGAAGATGATGGCCTATTTCCCGCTCGGAGTAACGAAGGACGTTATCGAGGAAAGGGAGGCCTATTTCCCGAAGAAACTCGAATTGTCGAACCTCGAGATCAAGGAAAAACTTGGCCTGACGAAAGAACGGCTTTTTGTGAAACGCGATATGAGCGATGTGCACGATAAATATCGAAACCCGCATATAAAGATCGCCGGATTCGGCGGTCAGGGCGTTCTCCTTCTCGGCCGGGTTCTGGCGGAGGCCGGGATGCGCCACGGCTGGAACGTCAGCTGGATACCGAGTTACGGCCCGGAGATGCGCGGCGGCACGGCCAACTGTCAGGTTCATATCGACGAAAGGCCTATCGGCGCGCCGGTGGTGGATCGACCCTCGATCCTCGTCGCCCTGAACAAGCCCTCGCTGGACAAATTCGAGCCGACAGTGAAACCGGGCGGGATCATTTTCTACAACACATCGATGATAGACAGGAAACCCGCGCGCGACGATGTCGAAATCGTTGGAATTCCGTTCAGCGACATCGCGGACGAGCTTGGGAGCCTCAGATTCGCCAACATGGTCGTTGTGGGCGCGATTATCGAGAAGACCAATCTTCTCGGCTACGATGTTACTATCGATGCGCTGAACGAGGCGATCAAAAACAAGAAATTCGTCCCGGCGAATATAAAGGCTATCGATCGTGGAATAGCGGAGATGAAGAAGCTGTAGATTTTTCTTCATCGTCGAACATAAAACCGCCTTCTATGTGGAGGCGGTTTTTCTATTGCTCCGGTCGGGTCGGCATTGCCGACCGCTCACGTGCGGAATTTAGCCGGATAAAATAATGGGTTGCGCGGAACAAATAATATATGTATACTTTCATATTGACTTCGGTTGCGGGAACGGATAATTCGGAAAAGCCGGAACAGATATTCTGAAAGCAAACAATTTATTGAAAGGAAAAACGATGGCAAAGAAGATGGACAAATTCGACAGATTTCTTAAAGAAATCACAGACATTTTTGGACCCAGTGGTTTCGAGGGGGAAGTTGCAGATTATGTCGCCGGGAAAATGTCGAGCTTTTGCAAGATAACAAGGGACGGGCTTGGGAGCACTTTCGGGATAAAGAAGGGGACGTCGGATAACCCGCGAATCCTTATCGCCGGCCACATGGACGAGGTCGGTTTTATGGTCGCGGGGATCACCAAAAGCGGTTATATCAAAATAAATCCCCTCGGAGGCTGGTGGGGCCACGTTCTGCCCAGCCAGAGAGTCGTTATTAGAACTCGAAAGGGCACGCTTGTCCACGGCCTTATCGGCTCCAAAGCTCCACACAGTCTCAAGGCCGATGAGCGCAAGAAGGTTATGGAAATCGACGATATGTATGTCGATATCGGCGCGACCGAGGAAAATGAAGCCGTGAAAAAAGCGGGCGTTCGCATAGGAGACCCGGTTGTGCCCTATGCCGAGTTTATAAAACTCGGGCCGAAGGGCAAAATGCTGATGGCAAAAGCCTGGGACAACCGAATCGGAGTGGCGGTCGCGATGGAGGTCGCCGAAGCGCTGAAAGGGAAAAACCATCCCAACACGCTTTACGCCGGTGGAACCGTTATGGAAGAGGTCGGATTGCGCGGTGCGGGAACGAGCTGCTATCATGTCGAACCGGATATCGCGATAGCAATCGATGTTACGCTCGCCGCCGATCTGCCTTCGGCCCCCAACGCCGAATGGGGCGAAAAACTCGGCAAAGGCCCCTCGATAAGCGTTATGGACGGAAGTCTTCTCCCGAACCCGAAACTGCTCGATTATGTTATCGACACAGCCGAAAAAAATAAGATACCGTATCAACTCGGCAGCCTGCGTTTCGGCGGCACCGACGGCGGCGCGTTTGCGAAAACCCGCTCCGGCGTTCCGAGCCTGACCTGCAGTATCGCGACTCGCTATATTCACAGCCATTATGGTATTCTTCACCGCGACGACGTGGACAACCTGATAAAGCTCCTCACGGAAGTAGTAATGGGTCTGGACAAGAAGCGACTCGAAGCGATCAAACCTTAATGAGTTTATTGTCGGGCGAGAGGGCGGATAGTAGTGAGCATAAGTGGTTTAAACCACTTCCCGCGGAAGCCCTTTTTGGTCTTTGAATATTTACCTTAAAAGGTCGAGCGTCTCGCTCGACATGAGGTCCCTGAGCCTGTCGAAGGGGAAATGCACGGCGAGACGCCGTGCCTATTAAGATTCAATCCGTGCCTATTAAGGTTCGAGATGTTTATGACATTAGAAATGCGCTTAATAAATGTTAATAGAAAAAATCCTTGACAAAGAAGGATTCAAGATTAGATTAAACGATTATCCGCCAAATGGGGCGGAATAATATTTGTTTCAGTAAATTCGCAGGAGGATCGATGTCAAGACGCAGACGACCGGAAAAAAGAACGGTCAAACCGGATTATAAGTATAACTCGACACTTGTGGCCAAGTTTATCAATTGTGTGATGAAAAAGGGCAAAAAGTCCACCGCCCAATCCGTTATCTACAATGCCTTCGATATTATCGAAGAGAGAACGAAGGAACGCGGTATCGATATTTTCGAGAAGGCTATCGAGAATGTCCGGCCGCAGCTTGCTGTGAAACCCCGCCGTGTGGGCGGCGCGACCTATCAGGTTCCTATCGAGGTGCCGCAGGTCAGGCAGCTTGCTCTGGCTTTCCGGTGGATACTCCAATATTCTCGCGCTCGCGGCGATCACGGCTTCTCAAAAAAACTCGCCGCCGAACTAATTGCCGCCTCGCAGAACGAGGGCAACGCTATCAAGAAAAAGGTAGATACGCATAAGATGGCCAAGGCCAACCGCGCCTTTGCTCATTACCGCTGGTAATACGTCGATTGTTGTTTCCTTTTCTTTCAATTGAAAACCCCTTCATTATAATATGGAGGGGTTTTTTATGTCTGGTTGAATTTGCCGCAGACGCGCCGAAAGCGGCAAGAACAAGAATAAGCGAAACATTCCGGGATTGGAGAAAAACATTAAAATGAATTTATGAGCGAAAAAGACTCATATTCTCGATACAAATTTTTTTTAGAAAACACTTGCAAATTAATTTTATCATTATAAATTAGTAAAAAGGCGAATTCTCTTTGAGAATAACAATATTACAGGAGATGTGATTATGAGGAACATTCGCTATATAATAATACTTGTCCTTCTTTCGATTATATTCAGTTCAGCTTTACTCGCTATCGGAATCGCCGCCGATCCGGGGGCTACTTTGTCCTACGTTAAGGTTTTTGGAGTAGAAGCGCCGCTTCCATCGTTCTTTATTATAAATGTGAACGCAGAACCGATGAAATATACTTTAGGCATTTCACCGGGAAGCAGGCTCACGGGTTATATGCCTTTGCCCGAGCGTGACTGGGTTAAGTTAGCTTTCACCGAAACTACGTTGGCAGCATACGATACGATCGAGGTCCCCATTTTTATTTCGGTGCCGGACATGCCTGAAAATTATAACAGAGCATGGGCTTTTAATATCAATATCAGACAGGTAGGTTTGGATAATATGCGGGGCATGTCCACTGTGGAGCTTGCGCTTCGCCTTAACTGGTTTGTCGAGACCAAATCGGTAAGTCAGAAATTGCCCGATAAGAACGATGAACCGATTAGCCTCAGCCCGGCGGTATGGTTTATTAAATTCCAGGATTACGAAAATACAAGGGGACAGGCGGTTGTGCAAATTCGCAACGACGATGAAGTGCGGCATACTTATTTTTTTAAAACACATCTCCCGTTTTACGGCGACGAACTGATGGGTCAGAAACTCGATGTTATTCCGCTGGTTGTGGAACCCGACTGGTGGATTCCCGATGAGGAATGGGTGATGGCAAAACCGGATAAATTCCTTTTTTTCAATAAAGCGCCAAAAATCTCATTAGACCCGGGTGAGTCGGTCGAAAAGCTTATAAAATTTGATATTCCTGCCGGGTTGATGGAAGGCAACACATATGAAGCCCTTGTATTTATTAAACCCGAAGGAAGCGCTAAAAACTGTCGATTTATAAGGTTTATATTCAGATGAAAACACACATAATAATTGGGTTTTTACTCGTTCTGTGTTTATCCATCCTCGGATATGTGGAAAGTTTTGTTTCCAGCACAGATTTCGGCGAGGCGGTGGACAGCGAGGGAACTTTCAGTTCGCCGGCGGTAGTGTGGGCACGTTTTA
>DAOWNU010000152.1 GCA_030642425.1 bacterium
GCCGGGGAAGGGCGGAGGAATTTTGCATTGCTAATTGCTAATTGATCATTTTGAATTGAGTCTTTTCCGCCTCCGGCGCGTGCATGGCGATAGGTCAGAACAACAATCGGAGCGTGTCGCGGAAAATTCCCTTTGCGCCAAAGCTCTCCTTGAACCGCGCAAGGCCGAAATTCGGCTCCATTTCCAAAGTGAATGTGCCGAAATCTATCCACGAAAAGCCGCGCGCGATAAGCCATTGGAACAGCTCCCAAAAAACCAGATTGAGCGGGCGGAATTCTTGATGCCCCTCGCTGTGGCTGATATAAAACGCGATTGCGGTGCGCTCGTTCGCCTCCCAGAGAGTTACTCCCGCGAGCAATTCGCCGTCGAGAAGGGCGTTGAACTGGTGGATTTTATCCGGGAATCTCCCTTTCAGATCGAGGAGTTCTTCCAATGTGTGCGTGGGTTTGACATTATGGCGCGCGAAGAGGTTCGCTTCGAGGACACTGTAGAAATCCGGGATATTGCCGTCGGTCGTAACAATTACTCCGGCCTTATTGGCTTTGCGCGTGGCGGTTCGCGCCTCCGGTCGGAACAGGGCGAAATTTTCTTCGGGGGTTGCGCACAGGCGCAGCACAGCGGTAAGCTCCCGTTTCACAAAGCTCGCGCCCTTGCAGATCAGGAAAAAATCGACGTGCTCTTCGGGGAATTTGTGATATATAAGCGGCACACGCGTGAACTCGACGCCCTCGAATCCGCGTTCTTTTGCCCATTCTATCCAGCATTCCACCATGCCGTTCGACGCGCTCATTCCCGCTTTCGTGTTGGCCGCTATCCCGCCGAAACTCGCGCCGGGGTGGCTGACATAAATCCTTTTGCCATCGCGCATTTTCGCCGCCCCCGGAAGAACGCCGATCCATCGGCCCCTATCGACAAATATCAGATGATGATTCTCGAAACGGCCTTCGGGATGGTAACTTAGAAATTTTTGTGTGTGAAAAATCGTCCCGTTGTTGGATTCGCCGACGAAATTATCCCATTGCGCCGCAAGTTCGGGCGAATATTCTAATATCTTCATCAGTCTTCCCTGATAAATGCGATCTTGCCGCGCACAATCCCGCTTCCTGAAGGGGCGACGAGTATATAAACGCCGCTCGCGACCGGTTCGCCGGATTGATTTCGCCCGTTCCATTCCGCCGTGGAAAGCGAAGTTCTATCGATGAGCGGGATTGTTCGCACGAGTGAGCCGTCCGCAGAGTAGATGTGCAGGTCGGCGTCGGGAGGCACGTGCGTGATAATCGCAATATCGTTCGCCATCCCCGACCAGATGTAGGGATTGGGATAGGCGAGCAGGTCTTCCCCCGCGCCATCGCCGCCCGCGCCCGTGTGCAGGACGCTTATCCCGCCCTCGCCGCAGAACCAGACGTCCGCTGTTACCGGATTATAGCCGACTGCGTAAAGCAGTTCCGTAACAAGGTCGGTTCTTTCGTAATCGTGAACGTCCGAGGCAAACCGCGTTCGGAGTGCCGTCCATGTGCTGTCCGCGATACGGAAAACGCCGGCGCCGCCGTCGGTGCAAATCCAGACGTTGTCGTCGGAATCCACTGTAATATCGCTGACGAAGGTCGATATATTCTCCGGCAATATCTGTTCGAGCACGAGATCGAGGTTCGGGTCGATAGTTGCGACTCCGCCGGCGACGGCCACCCATGCGCGGCCGTCGGAAGAAACTGCGATCCTGTTCGCGGCCGGCCCCGGGAGTTCGGAAACGTAATTTTGGACAAAATCGTCGGAATGGTCGGCGAGATCGTAGCCGGGATCGATAACCGTAACCCCCTGATCTTGCAGAACAAGCCAGATCCTTCCGGAACCGGCTGTAACGTCGAAAACATAGTTGTTAGGAATTTGTGCGCTGCCCGCATAGTATTCTGCCAGCGGCGAATCGAGCGGGGAATTCGGCTCGAATGCCGCCGCCGTGAGATAGGTGACGGCATCGAAATTGGAAACCCACATGAGGTTCCGCACACTGTCGAAACCAAGCGCCCGGCATAATTCCGTATTTGGTTCGCCGGGATATGGTGCGAGGATGCTGTTCGACTGGTCAAAAACCTCCCATTCGCCTTCGGGGGAATATCGAAACACGCCCGCGCCTTCCATCCCCATCCAAAGATTATTGTCGCTGTCAACCGCGATAGCATTTATTTTATAAATCGCGTTCCGAACCATTGTATATACGGAATCATCCGTCATATAGGGCATGAAAATCTGGACGAAGGGCGTCCACACGCCGTTGCTGTATCTGGAAACCCCTTTTCCCTTTCCGAGGGCCCAAACATCGCCGTTGGGGGCGATAGCGATGTCCGAGAAGGCGTTTCCGAAGGGGCAATTGGGATTTCGCGTGCGGATAGTATCGTCCCTCAAAACGCCGAATCCCACTTCCATTCCGACATAGAGGGAATCGCCGAGCATCGCACCCTCGTGGATCGCCCAATGCTGGTCGGGCCGTATCCGCCTGAACTCGCCGCCGCCCTCGGCGACGTAAAGACCATAGACGCCACAGACATAGAGAGAGTCGTTGAATTTAAAAAAGGCGTCGAGACCCTTTCCGAACACGTCCGTGTCCAGAATCGTGTCGATTATCTCGCAATCCGTCCAGAAGACCGTCGGAGCGTCGGCATCCCGTTCGAGCGCGAACCAGAGTCCGCCGGAATCGGGATAGATCGCGACCACGGGTCGAGTAGTGGCCATCGTGTCCCAGGCCTCGGGAACAAAGAGATTGCCGTCCAATCTTCCCCATGCGATACCGTCGGCGGTCGCGGCCCAAAGCAGTGTGTCGTCCGCGGCGATCTTTGTGATTGAAAGGTTTCGGTCCTAGTCGCCGAGTTTTGAATAATTCTCCGCAACTTCCACAACCTCCGGGCCGGAGAGCGCGTTCAACTTGCTGATCCCCCCGGCAGTCGCAATGAACAGATTGTTTTCCGTGGCGATCAGATCGTTTATTCCGAGGCCTTCCCGGATAAGGTCCGAGTATGTGCTCCAGCTATTGCCGTCCAGCCTGCCGACCGCGCCGTTCGAGGCGGCATAGAAAAGCTTGCCCCCAAGTTCGGCGAGGCCGACGACATCGAGGCCGCCCAGCCCGTCGAGGTTGGTCATTATTGTAAGCTCGTCGTGGCCGGGAGTGTAGGAAATAACCCCGCCCTTCGTGCCGACGAACAGCTTCCCGCCGTGAGCGATAATGCTCCTTGTGTAATTGACATCGGCGAACGTTTCCCAGCTGCCGGGCACTTGCGCGAAAATGCCGGAGGTTATGGCGAGAACCGTTAATATAGGTATAGCTTTTAGAAATCTCATATTTTGATAAAGAGACCGGTCAACACGAGCAGGATCGGTGAAGCAAAAAGGCTGCCAGCGCCGATCCAGTCGCCCAATCGTGTGAAAAAGGTTATTCTCTTGCGGACCGGCAGGTCGCCGATAAGAGTTCCTTTTACGTTCAGCGGCAGGCTTTTGACTATACGCCCCTTTTCATCGACAATGAGCGAGATTCCGGTCTGGGCGGCGCGCCCAACGCCAAAGCGGTTCTCCACAGCGCGGAACCGGCAGAAATTGGCGTGTTGGTATGGGCCGGGCGTCTCGCCGAACCAGCCGTCGTTGGTGATGTTGGTGATAAATTCCGCGCCCGAAAGGGCGTATTTCCGGACGGTGCTTTCAAAAAGAATCTCAAAACAAATAGGGCTGGAGAATTTCATTCGTCCGGCCTCGAATACAACGATACTATCGCCCATCGCGAAATGACTTCCGCCGAAATCCAGTTTCCGAAGAAAATCGAAACGGTTCTGAAAGGGGATGTGCTCGCTTCCGGGCACGAGGTTAGTTTTATGATAAACGTTTTGCACGCCCTGTTCTGTAATCAGGGCGGAGGAATTGTAATATAGCCGCTTCCGGTCCGCGGGATCATAATCGAGTGTGCCGGTTAGAATCGGCGTGCCGGTTCGTCCGGCGATAGCCGCAAGTTCTTTCACGACATTGGGATGATCCCTGTGATAATAGGCCGAAGCCGTCTCCGGCAGGACAATAAGATCGACCTTCTCCCCAAGAGAATCCGCCATCACACCGTAGTATTCGACATTTTTGCGCCGAAAATTCCGTTCCCATTTCTGTTTGGCAGTGATATTCCCCTGCAGAAGGGCGATTCTGACCTTCTCCGGCGGCGGCGGCTGACCTATCCGCCACAGGCCATAACCAATCGGGACGGCGAATACAATAAGAAGTAAAAGGGCATAGACCCATTTCTTTTTTCTCGCGATTGTGATAGCGACGATAAGCACATTGACAATAACGAGCCAGAAACTAATGCCCCTGTGCCCGACAATATCGGCCATCTGGATTATCACCGTGTATGGCCCCTGGGTATAGCCCAGATCCATCCAGGGGAAGCCGAGCTGGCCAAAACCGCGAAGGTATTCCATGGCCACCCAGAAAATTGGGGCCAGGACTAAAGCGGCGCGTAGGCTGCGCCTTTCAACAAAAGAAAAGACAACGGCGAACAGGGCGCTATACAGCGAGGCAAATAAAACGGCCGCGATCATGCCCGCCAGCGTCGGAAGCGCGATCCAATATAACGAGATGAGATTGGACACGAAGCCCCAGATATACCCGAACATGAAAGCCCCACGATAGTTTTTTCCCTCGAGAGCGAGCATGAGCGGGACAAGGCAAAAATATGCCAGAAACGCCGTTTGCTGCGGGGGCTGCGATGCGGAAAACAGGACGCCGCCCGCGAGCGCGTAGATCAGGTCCCTTTTGGAGACCGGTTTTCGGAGAGAGGGTTTCAATCTATCCCCTCTAATCGAACGCCCTTTTCGCCTTCGATTATCTCTCCGCAAACAGCGGCCCCGACGCCGCCATTGTTTAATTTGTCAAGCGCGGTTTCCGCGTAATCCCGACCGACCGCGAGTATATATCCCGCGCCCATATTGAAAACTCGATACATCTCGTTAAGCGGGATATTTCCCTCTTTTTGGATTAAATCGAAAATCGGCGGCGATTTTATGGTCGAGATATCGACCTTTGCCAGACAGCCCTCCGGAAGCACGCGAACAAGGTTGCCCGGAATTCCGCCGCCTGTGATATGCGCCATCCCGTGGATTCCGTCGCCGGACAAAAGCAATTCGGATACAGGGCGAAGGTAGCTCGGATGAACCGCGAGCAGCGCGGAGCCGACACTCTCGCCGTGGAGTTTTTCAGGGCGGTCGTCGGGGGCGAATTTATCCGGACCCAGCAGAACTTTGCGCGCAAGGGAGAAGCCGTTGGTTTGAAGTCCGTTGCTATTAAGCGCGATCAGCAGATCGCCCGGCCGGATAGCTTCCCCGGTTACGAGTTTTTCTTCGGGGCATTTGCCGACAATAAAACCGACCAGATCGAAATCCCCCGGCGAATATATATCGGGCATCTGCGCGGTCTCCCCGCCGATAAGGGCGACGCCGTTTTCGATACAGGCGGCGCTCAATCCGCTCACAATATCGGCGATTTTTTCGGGCGGCAGATCGGAATATCCGATATAATCCAGAAAGAAAAGCGGTCCGGCGCCGAGCGCGAGAAGGTCGTTGACAC
>DAOWNU010000278.1 GCA_030642425.1 bacterium
AACGGCAATACAGTCAATCCCGGCGAGCGGATCGATTTTACAACGACACTCGGCACGATAGACTCGACTGTATATACAAATGCGCTCGGCGAGGCGACAATTCGGCTTTACGCCGGTGTTACACCCGGCACAGCGGTTATTTGGGCTACTTCCGGCGAGGCTATCGGGCAGACGACTGTCGATTTCACAAGCACCGAAGCCGATAATATGCTTCTTTATATCGACCCGGACGAGGTTATCGCCGACGGACGCGATACTGCGAGGGTTACGGGCCACGTGCTCAATTCTTTGGGATTGCCGATTTCCGATGGAAGCCCCGTTTTATTATATGTTGCCGACGATTCGCTCGGCAGTATAGCGCCGGCCACGGCCCACACGGACGACGGCTTTTTCTATGCCATGTTCACCGCCAGTAGATGGACCGGATTCACATATATCGTGGCGGATGCCGGCACGGGAGTTGTCGAGAGCGTGATGGTCGATCTGATTCCCGGCCCGCCGGACAGTATCCTGATAGTCGCCGAAGATACGGTCCTTCCCGCGGACAGTTTTTCAACTACCGACGTGCATGTGGATATTTTCGACCGCTTCGCAAATCCAGTGGGCGCGGGCATCGATATATATTTCGACGTTACCCGCGGCTGGGTCGAGCCGGATTCCGAAACCACCAATTCCCACGGCCACGCGGACGTCGTATTCACGGCGGGACGCACGCCCGGAGAGGCAAGAATAAAGGCCAACGCCGGAGACGCGACCGGAGAAACCTATATTACACTGCTTAGATCGGAAACGAGCTTTATCACTCTGACTACCGATACGAGCACGATTATAGCGGACGGCCTGTCCTACACTTTCCTGAGGGCGCACGTTACGGACAGCGTGGGCATGCCGGTCAGCGACGGAACGCCTATCTATTTTAAGGTGGACACTATCGCCGGATCGCCGGGCGACACATTGCGGGTGCTTCTGTCACCGACACTGGCGTTCACAGTTTCCGGCGAGGCCGCAATACAAATACGCAGCGGCACCGATGCCGGTCGCGTATGGTTCCTTGCGTGTGTTTCCGATTCTGTCGATACGACCTGCGGCTCGACCTTTATCGACCTCGTCCCCGGCCCGGTGGACAGAATCGAAGCTGTCGCCGTGCCCGGAACTCTCATCGCGAATGGCGAAAGCTATTCGATAATTACCGCCAATCTTTACGATAGATACGATAATCCGGTGGACGCCGGTGTCGAGGTTGGTTTTGTGGCCTCGATGGGCGTTATAAATCCGGGAACCGGCTTCACCAATTCGAGCGGAGTCGTTTCTGCGGTTCTGACATCGGGAACTTTTCCCGGTATCGCGCATGTCAATATTTCTGCGGAGGGAAGGCTGGCGGTTGTCAATGTCTATTTCGACATATCGCCGCCGCAGTATCTTAGCCTGCATGCGGACCCGCGTCGTATCGACGCCGACGGCGAGAGTTATTCGATTATCACGGCACGGGTTCTCAACAGCCTCGGGCAGCCTGTCAACGACGGAACTATAGTCTATTTCAACTCGATAGACGGTGCGGACGCGCCGTTCGGGGTTATCGACACGATAGCCACGACTGTCGATGGCGAGGCGGTCGTCCGGCTTTATTCGGAGACATCGACCAGCATGGCTCACGTCTGGGCTTTCGTGGATACCTTTTCCGCGACCGTGGATGTCGAGTTCACCCCCGGCCCGCCTCATCATGTCGAGGTCGAGGCGGACGACTCCGTGCTTTACGCCAACGGCGCAAGCTCCACGGCTTGCAGTATTTGGGTCTATGACCAGTTCGATAATCTTATCGAGTCGGGTGAGAGAATCGACGTTGCGGTCGGGCCTATCGCTGAAATGGGAACTATCACACCGCCCTATACATATTCCGATATCGACGAGCCGAGTTCTGTGAACTTCACCTCGGGAACCGATGTCGGCACGGCGATAATCACCGCGACAACCGTAACCGGCCCCGCCGGATTCGATATGATAACACTGATACCGCTGCTGACGGCGTCTATCGACGTTTTCGCGGACAGCCTTACTATGATTGCCAACGGCTCGAACACATCCGTAATCCACGCGCTTGCGCTCAACGATTCCGGTGCGGTCGTCTCCGACGGCACACCGATATATTTCTATTCCTCCGGAGGCTCGATTTACCCGTGGGTGGGTTATACAGAAAGCGGCGAGGCCACGGTTACACTTCGCAGCCCATCCGAGGTTCCTTTAGAACCCGACACAATAATCGCCTATGTCGGCGACCCGTGGAATCCGCTCGACTCCACGGCAATCGCCGACACGACCTTTATCCGCTTCGTTCCGGGCGCGCCCTATCTGATAAATGTGGTCCCGGAGAGGACGGATATTGTCGCGGATGGAGCCGATTCCACTTTCGTAAAGGCGCACATATACGATGCACTGGGCAACAGAATATTGCCGGGCAAACTCGTCTATTTCGAGACCTCGCTGGGGATAATCGATACGCTCGCCGTTACCGAATTCGACACGACTATCGACAGCTCCGGCGTGGCCAGAGTTCTTCTGCGCAGTGGAACGTTCCCCGGAACAGCCCTTATTAGCGTTACTTGCGACGGCGCGGTGGGGGTAGGGCATGTCAATTTCGTTCCCTACGGTATCGACAATATCTTCGTGACAATCGAGCCGGACATTATCGTTGCGGACAGGCATTCCACAGCGACAATCTCCGGAGTCGTGCTCGACACGCTGGGCAATCTAATAGGATACACGACGCCGGTTCACCTTTATACACTTCCCGATACGGCGGGAAGAAATCTCGGGTCGATTTCGCCATCGACCTCATACACCGACAGCGGGTATTTTGCCACCACTTTCACCTCCGATACTACCGCGGGGATATGCCAGATAGTTGCCGAGGTTTATGTCTATGGCGACACGGTCGCCGACACGACCTGGTGCGAACTTATTCCGGGGGAGCCGCATACTATCGATATATGGGCCAATCCGACCGTTATCGCGGCGGATAGCTTCTCGACGAGCATCTGCAGTGTGATAGTGTTCGACCGTTATCTGAACCGGATGCTCGCCGGCGTTACAGTGGACTTCTCGACAACCTTAGGCGAGATATTTCCAACTACCGAGGAAACGGATGGCCGGGGGCGCGTTACCTGTCAGGTTCGAAGCTCATACGAAGTGGGCACCGCAAGGGTAACGGCCCGCGCGGGAACCGCGAGAGGGGATGCGTATATCGAGTTTGCAAGAACCGACTCGGCTATCGGAAGTATTGCCCTGATGATCGACGACCCGGTATTGCCGGCGGACGGTTATTCGGAGACCGCCGTGCGGGCAACCGTCCTCGATACGCTCGGAAACCCCATTTCCGACGGCACGAGAGTTAATTTCTCCCTTATCCCGGACGGATTTCCACCTCCCACTCCATCCGATACTTTCGGAGTTTTAATTCCAAGTATCGGCCTGACGGAGACCGGCGTTGCGGCGACATCTTTCAGGGTGAAAACACATCGCGGCAATGTTTGGATAAAGGCCGCTGTGGCCGCCGCCGTCGATTCGGTTCGCGATTCCCTGCTTGTGCAAATACTTCCGGGAGAGCTTTCCTATATCGAGCTTGTTCCAGATGAGGATACTATCGCGGCCAACGGCAGGGAC
>DAOWNU010000160.1 GCA_030642425.1 bacterium
ATCAGAGCTGTCTCGAGGCTCACCAGCCAATCCTGCTTATTGTTGCGATGGTGGGAAGCGCGCTTACGCTGGCCTCGTTTATTAAGGTTATATACTCCGTGTTTATGGGGCGCAAACCCGCAAATCTGCCGGTCGTCAAGGAGGCCTCGCCATCGATGACGATACCGCAGATAGTTCTCGCGCTTCTCTGTATCGCTTTCGGCGTCTTCGCGGTATGGCCGATAAATACATTCCTCGCCCCGATAGTCGGCGAGGGCGCATTTGCCTCGGCGGTCGGCGCGCTGGGATGGAGCGGCGTCGGAACGTTCTGGAGCCCGACATTCACGACATTGATACTAATTATCGGACTCGTTCTCGGTGTAATAATCTACATTATGGGAACTGCCTTAAAGCCGCGCAGGGTCAAAACTTACTACGGCGGCGAACAGCTTTCCGAGGAGGATATTCGGATACCGGGAACCGGCTTCTACGAAACTATCGAGAATCTCCCGATATTGAAGCCATTATATAAAGATAGCGAAAAGGGCGTCTGGACCCCGGACTATTTCTTCTCCGCTATCATCGATTCGGTCTTCGTAAAGAGCCTTAAGTTTATGCACAACGGCATATTATCCACGTATCTCTCGTGGAGTATAATCGGCCTTGTTATAATCATCTTTGTGTTAATAGTTTAGGAGGGCTATCGTGATAGCCATCTTTCACGTCCTATTATTTTTCATGATCATCGGCTCGGCGGTCGCTATCGAGACGAAGAACATGCTCTCTGCGGTTATCGCGGTGGGCGCGGTCGGGTTCGGAGTCAGCCTCCTGTTCCTTTTTCTCGGCGCTCCGGACATCGCAATCACGCAGGTAATCGTGGAGATTCTTAGCCTTATTATCCTTATAAGGGCGACAACCTTCGCGGATAACAGGGCGGTCGAGCGCAAGATCGACAGCTTCGCCACAATCACCGGGCTGTTCTTCCTGGGGTTCTTCGTGATGGCCACAGTGTGGGCCTTCTCGGACCTGACGCCATTCGGCGAGCCGCTGATGGTCGTTTCTCAAAGGTATCTTGCGGGTTCCTCGGCGGAAACCGGCGCGGTCAACGTTGTCGCGGGGGTCATCCTCGATTACAGGGCCTACGACACGCTCGGCGAGGCGATGGTTCTCTTCACAAGCGTCCTCGGAGCCTTCGTAATACTGAGGCGTCGGGGGAAAAAGCCTTTGGATGAGGCCGACACGGAACAATTCGGGATAATCTCCGATTAAGGGGGCGATGTTATGGACTTAAAAGAACTATCGCGGGATGAATCCAGGGGGATGACGCTCATAGTTAAGACGATCAGTCGTCTTATAATGAGCTTCGTAATCCTGTTCGGCTGCTTTATTATTATCTACGGCCATATCACTCCCGGCGGAGGTTTCGCGGGAGGTATAATTCTCACTATCGCCTATGTTCTTCTGCTGCTTGCTTTTGGCGGGAAAGTGGCGATGGCGAAACTCAGCAATTTTTGGGCGAGCATGTGGGACAATATCGGCGCGCTTTCTTTCGTGGTGATAGGCTTTCTCGGAATGACCGGTGGGTATTTCTTCCTGAATTTCCTCGACCACGGTTCCCCCGGCCACCTTGTTTCGGCGGGCATGATCCCACTGTGCAATATCTTCATCGCCCTTAAGGTTGGCGCAGCCCTCTACGCCATCTTCATCGGATTGAGCGTCTATGGGCGCATCGTCACCGAGGAGGAGAAGTAATATGTTGAGCCATACCAGCTTGTATATACTCGATATGGCGCTTATGGGCATGGGGGTCTATGCCCTTATCGCCAAGCGGCATATCATAAAAAAGATTATCGGCGTCGTAACGATGGAATACGCTATCAACCTGTTCCTGATACTTGTGGGATACAGGGCGGGCGGTATCGCGCCTATCGAAGACGCCCAAATCTCCGCCGCGGACCTCGCCGCAAGAGCGGTCGATCCGCTGCCGCAGGCGCTCGTTCTGACCTCGATAGTGATCGGACTCGGGACACTCGCTCTCATGGCGAGTCTGGCGATCAAACTCTACGAGAAATACAAAACCTTCGACATGTCGGAAATCAACCGGCTTCGCGGATAGGGGGAAACCGGATGAATCATACATTACCACTGTTAGTCGGAATTCCTCTGGGCATGGCGGTGCTCACGCTGATGCTGTCGAAGGCCTCCGCCCGCATCGCGGATATTACCGCATTCCTGACAACGCTCGTAACCGCCGGAATCGCTTTCACACTCGTGGGCGCGCCGGTATCGACATACTGGATGGGCGGATGGTTCCCGCCATTCGGTATCTCGCTCGTTTTCGACGGCCTCACTTCGATCATGCTTCTGATAGTCAACCTCGTGGCGTTCCTTGCGATAATCTACAGCCTTTCCTATATGGAAAAATACACCGCCAAACCAAAGTTCTATTCCCTGTTCCTGCTTATGGTTGCGGGCATGAACGGCGTGGTTCTCTCGGGAGACCTTTTCAACCTCTTCGTCTTCCTCGAGATAGCCTCGATTGCGAGCTATGCCCTCGTCGGTTTCGGTGTCGAACATCAGGAACTCGAGGCCAGCTTCAAGTATCTTATCCTCGGAACATTCGCCAGCACTATGGTGCTTCTGGGCATTGGTATTACTTATTCAATGACAGGCTCGCTTAATATGGCGGATGTCGCCAACACGCTCAAAGGCATGCCGTCCACAACCTCGATGGCCTTCGCCGCCGGAGCTTTTATTATGGGCTTCTCGCTGAAAAGCGGCCTCGTTCCTTTCCACGCATGGCTTCCCGACGCCCACCCAAGCGCGCCCGCGCCGATCTCGGCAATGCTGTCCGGTGTGCTAATAAAGGCTCTCGGCGTTTATGCCATGGCCAGAGTGATGTTCAATGTTCTCGGCGCGGCGCCTATTTACATGGATATAATGCTCGCCCTCGGCGCGCTGTCTATGGTTGTCGGCGGTCTCCTTGCGGTCGGCCAGTGGGATATGAAGCGGATGTTCGCCTACAGTTCTATCTCTCAGGTGGGCTATATCGTCCTTGCGCTGGGGCTGGGCACACACCTCGGGATGATCGCCGCGATCTTCCACCTGCTTAACCACTCGATATTCAAGAGCCTTCTCTTCCTTTCCACCGGCTCGATAGAACACGCCACCGGAACGAAGAACCTGCGCAAACTCGGCGGGCTTGGACAGAAAATGCCGGTTACAGCCACCACTACCACTATCGGCGCGCTCTCAATATCCGGCGTTCCGCCCTTCAACGGCTTCTTCAGCAAGCTCTTGATAATACTCGCCTGCGCTCAGGCCGGCCAATGGTTCCTCGCCGCGCTTGCCACCGCGGTGAGCGTCGTAACGCTCGTCTATTTTCTCAAGGCGATGCGTTTCTCGCTCTTCGGCGAACTTCCAAAGGCCCTTAAGAATATTAAAGAAGTCCCATTCCCGATGGCCTTCAGCGTGATAACATTGGCCGTCATCTGCCTCGGGGTGGGAATCGCCTATCTCGTGGCAGGACCGGCATTCACGGAGATTTTCCTTCAACCGGCCGCCGACGCCCTCATGGACGGCATCCGAAACGGTTCGTCATCCTATATCAACGCGGTATTGGGAGGATAGCAATGAAAGCGATAATCCAGTTTCTAATTATGATTGCCCTCTGGCTGCTTTTGACATGGAGCTTGCAGCCCGCCGACGTTATCGCGGGTATCGTGATAAGCATCCTTACGGTGGCGCTTATGGGCAATATCTTTTTGGACAAAGCGGCAAGATTGTTCAACCCGATCAGGCTGTTCTGGGGCATCCTGTATATTCCGTATTTACTCTGGTATATCCTGATAGCGAATTTCGACGTCGCCTACCGGGTCTTGAACCCCGCGATGCCTATCCGCCCCGGGATTGTAAAAATCAAAACCTGCCTCGAGACCGAAATGGGCAAGACTTTTCTGGCGAATTCAATCACCCTGACCCCCGGAACGCTCACTGTGGACATTATCGGGCAGGATTTATATATCCACTGGATAAATGTAAAGTATGACAACGATATCGAGGCTCAAAGCTATGAAATAGCGGGGAAATTTGAGCGGATCCTCAGGAGGATTTTCGAATGAGCACAATAATGCTTGTATTTATATGGGCTTTGCTCATAAGCGCTTTCCTGTGTCTTTACAGGATTGCGATGGGCCCGACACCGCCGGATCGCACGGTCGGCATAGACATCCTTGGAACCATCGTTGTTGGGTTCTGCGCATTCATGTCGCTTTACACGGGCAAGGATTACTATATGAACATCGGAATATCCTGGGCGCTGCTGTCCTTTATCGGGACTGTGGCCCTGGCGAAGTTCCTGGAGAGGAGGAGCTTCGATGAGTGAAACAATCGGATATATCATGATTACGGTCGGCGTGCTGTTCGATGTTCTCGGCTGTGTCGGCCTTGTGCGTCTGCCGGATGTCTATAACAGGCTTCAGGCCGCAACCAAATGCGTTACACTGGGCACCTGCCTGATACTTTTCGGTGTGGCCGTAATGGGATTCGGCTCCGGCCAAAACGCGATGGCCGTGAAATCGCTTATCTGCGCGGCGTTTGTCCTTATCACCAGCCCGACCGGCGCGCACGCTCTCGCCCGCGGCTCGCATAAGGCGGGAGTTCCGTTGTGGCAAGGCTCGGTTATCGACCAGTATCAGGAGTATGAGGAGACCAAATCATGAGAAAGCCAAAGCTCAGGGAACTCGGCGAGGCTATAAGGGCTTTGATAAAAGGGCCATACACGACTAAATTCCCCTTCAAGCCGGCGGAGATATGCCCGGAATTCAAGGGTTTCCCGGAGTTTCAGGAGGAGGGCTGTGTGCTTTGCGGGGGATGTGCTCAACTTTGTCCAACTCACACGATAAAGGTTTTCGACAAGCCGGAAGAGGGCAAGCGCGTGATGTTCCGCGACTACGGCAACTGCATGGTCTGCGGCCAATGCCAGCTTTACTGCCTGACCGGCGAGGGAATCGTGATGACAAACGAGTTCGACAAAACGACTTTCGACAAATCGGTGATACACGAGGAGATCGAGGACGAGCTTGTTTTCTGCGAAAGCTGCGGCGCGATAATCACATCGAAAAAGCACATGAATTGGATAGCCGACCGTCTCGGCGAACTGGCCTATGCTAACCCCACATTCTTTGTTTGGAAAGGCTACGAAATGGGCCTCGCGGACAAAGATTCCGGCAAGAACCATCCCGGCCTCTGGCGCGAGGACGCAATGCGCATCCTCTGCGCGGATTGCCGCCGCAACCTCGTATATAAGGAAGACTGGGAAGGCTAATCGTTTCCTGATATTTTTTCAGAATTAAAATGGGGCGTCCGATGGGCGCCCTTTTTGTATCTTAATTCCGGCGAATTCCCTGCATTCGCCATTGCCGACCATGGGGATTATGTCGTGTAGATTCCCCTTGCAATCCCAAAATAACGCATTAGATTGAGAGCAAATAAAGTTAAGTAAAAGGGAAGTCATGGCAAC
>DAOWNU010000448.1 GCA_030642425.1 bacterium
ACTCCGGTAATTTTACGGGTAATGTAAATGCGAAAACCGTGCCCACTTTCGGCATACTTTCCACCCAAATTCTGCCGCCGTGTGTTTCGATTATTTGTTTTACGATAGTCAGGCCGAGTCCGGTCCCTTTCACGCCTTTGATTTTTTGTTCCGCTCGATAGTACTCGTCGAATACGTGCTCCTGATGTTCTGTTGGGATTCCAACTCCGGAATCTATCACCCTGAACACGGCTTCGTGTCCGCGTGAGTAGGCTTCGATAACGATTCTGTCGCCTGCGGATGTGTATTTTATTGCATTTCCGACGAGATTATCGAAAACCCGTTCCATCTGTTTTGGGTCAAGGAGTGTTCTAATGCCGTCCACGTCCAGCTTGACCATCAGTTCGATGCCCTTTTCGATAAGCATCTGCCCGTGCTGCTCGAGGACCTCGAGTGTGAATTGTTTAAGCTCGACCTCTTTCATATCGAGTTTGAAAGCGCCGGCCTTCATTTTTTGCAAATCCAGGATATCGTGAATCAGGCGGGAGAGCTTTTCCAAATCTTTCGACATCATTTCCAGAAGCTCTTTTTGGCCGTCCGTTACCGGCCCGAGAAGTTCGTCCTGCAGGTTGGCGATATTGCCGCGCACCCTGCCAATCGGGCTTTTAAGGTCGTGCGTTATACTCCCCAGAAAGCGGCTTTTAATTTTGTCTAATTTGCCCAACTCGTGGAGCATGGCGTTAAAATCTTCGGTCAGGTCGCTTATTTCATCGTTGGTATCGACCGTGATTCGCATGTCCCATTCTCCACGTTTCGCGGAATGTGTCGCGGCACGCAGATCGCCGATTGGGGAGGATATTTTCCGGGAGATTATCACCGCTATTACCACGCCGAGTATGAAAAGCCCGAGTGCGCCGATTAGCCCCATATTTTTCGTGAATGCGACCGAGCGCCGCGATTCCGTCAGGGTCATCGATACGCCGGAAAGCTCGGAGGATTGGATTATCTCGAGTGGGGAGGAGAGCTGCGAATAGGCCGCATTCCAGGCCGTGTTATCCTGTTTTCCGGAGGCGGCTTCGCGCTGAAATACGACCGCCAATGAATCGGAAAATATTGTCAGGATAATACCGACCGAGTCGCGATTGCTGAGCAACGTGGCGAGAGATTCCGCGTCTTCGCGGAAATGCGCGTTCTCGATCTCGAACTGCCTGTGATAGTAAGGCCGCGAGACCACTCTTTCGAGGCTCCGGCGCATCGCGCGAAAATCCGCGGGAATAATTTTAAAAGAATAACGTTTGTTGGCAGTTCCAAGTTTATCTTCAATAATTTCTTTGAGCAGTTTGAGGCTGTCCGAGCGAACCATTTTGAATGCGAGTTCGAACGAATCAGCTTCGGAAAGGGCGATAATGCTATCGCCTTTGGCCCGATATGCTTTAGTGAGTTCGTTTATTTCCGTGAGCAGTCCGGGATTTCTATCGATTTTTGTCCTCACACGTTTGATTTCGGATTCGATGTCTTTGGAGAAATCCTCGAGATCCCCGGACGCGGATTCAGTGGTTATGGATTTTTCCGCGAGGTGGAACAACCCGCGGTCGCGCTTTTGCCAGAAAAGTTGTTTGCGCATTTCCTGCGCGAGCATTATCCGATACATGCCGGAGCTTGTGGATTGAATTATCCGATTGAGTTTTGAGAGCTGGTATAGAAAGAGGACGTTCCCGATAAGAACGACGAATAGGATGATCAGAAAGCCGAAGAAGATTTTCATCCCTATCGGGATTCGGCGCGGCTGCATAGTGTCCTTTGACTCTCCCGCTCCTCTCTTTTTTTCCGTTAGAAATCTCATAACTATCGAATATAATCCCGATTAGCTTTAAGTCAAGGGAGATAACGAAATGACATATATTTATTGATGGTACGGCAAAAAGTCCATTTTAGGGCTATCGCCTACTAATATGATACAAGTAACTTGTTTATATATAAAGAGTTACGTTTTGTGTTTTCAGTGCTAAATAGCAGTTTTTCGACTTTTTGCCGA
>DAOWNU010000227.1 GCA_030642425.1 bacterium
CATTTAACGCAACGCTACCGAAAAAAGCAACATGTCCAAACTAATAGCATTCGGTTGGTATGGCGGAAAGTTCAGTCATCTCGATTTCTCTCGTTACACCACTCCGCGGTGAAATGCTATTGGGGACGCTCCGCATCCATGGGGGATGGAAAACGCGACGCAGAACCGCTGTCGGCCGGTGCCGACCGCCGAAGAAATATTCCAACGGAGACCGCAGAAACAAGAAAACACGCCACCCACCACATTTTCATTCCGGGCTTGAATTTATCCTTATTATTGCTTATAATTGAAAATCATAATGAACTCCGAAACGCAGGATGTGACTGAATGAACTTTCGTGAACAATTAAAAATACTGAAGGCGCGAGTTGTCGAATCAATCCCCGAGGCGGAACTTCTCGCAAAACTCAAAATGTCGAAGGCCACCGGGAAACCGCTTGTGGTAAAGCTCGGATGCGATCCCAGCCGGCCCGATCTTCATATAGGACACGCCGTAGTTCTGCGCAAACTCCGCGATTTTCAGGACCTCGGGCACGAAGCGGTTCTGGTTGTCGGCGATTTCACCGCTATGATCGGCGACCCTTCGGGAAAAAATAAAACGAGGCCGCAGCTAACGCCCGAAGAAACGCGCAAGAACGGGCAAACCTATTTCGAGCAGGCCTCCGCGATACTCGATCCGGAAAAAACGAGAATCGTGTATAATTCCGAGTGGCTGGACGCGATGAGTTTTTCAGAGGTTATCCGGCTTGCAAGCTCATACACAGTCGCGCGGATGCTCGAGCGCGACGATTTCGAAAAAAGATACAGGTCGAACGAGCCAATCGGTGTCCACGAGTTTCTCTATCCGCTCGCGCAGGCGATGGACTCCGTCGCTCTTAGGGCGGATATCGAGCTTGGCGGGACGGATCAGAAATTCAATCTTCTCGTGGGGCGCGAAATCCAGAGAGAATACGGCCAGGAGCCGCAGGTGATTATGACGATGCCCCTGCTCGAGGGCACCGACGGTATCCAAAAAATGAGCAAATCGATGGACAATTATGTCGCTTTCACCGACCCGCCGGCGGAGAAATTCGGGAAATTGATGAGTATCCCCGACAATATGATAGTGAAATATTTCAGGCTGGCGGCGTTCGCGGAGCCAGAAAAGATCGCGGAAGTCGAGGAAAAGATGGCTTCCGGGGCGGTCAATCCGATGGAATTGAAAAAGGAAATGGCGCGGATGGTTATCGGGATATACCACTCGGAACGGGATGCGTTAGACGCGCAGGGGAAGTTCGAGCGGGTTTTCAGCAAGGGCAAAACCCCCGAGGATATCGAGATAAAAAAATACGCGCGCGGAACGAAGATTTGGATTGTCGATTTACTGCGCGAAAACGGCCTTGTCAAAACTGGCGGCGATGCCCGCCGCATGATCGAACAGAGAGCCGTCTCTATCGATGGCGAGAGGGTAGTCGACAACAAACTTGAATTCGAGGTCGCCGAAACGGCGATTATAAAAGTAGGCAAGAGGCGATTTTTAAAGATCGAGCCGGAATAGAGAAGAAGGTAATAGGCCCCATCCACGAACCGCCCCTCTTGATTCCGGGTCAAGCGGAGAACATTAGCCCTGGATTTCAGTCCGGAGTTAATCGAAAAACGTGCACTATAACCGTTTCAACGGTTTTCCGAAATAACCTCTTCAGAGGTTTTAAATTCCCGGGGCAAAACCGGAATGACAATGTGAGATTGGGCGGATTATAACATTTGAGCTTTGACATTCGGGTCTCTATTGTTTAGAATTGCAAGAGGCGATTTTTAAAGATCGAGCCGGAATAGATTTAATAACTATGCTAAAGGGAGAAAAATGCGTTTCCCGATAACAGTTGTAATAATTACGATCATGTTGGCGATGTCGTTGCACGGCGATACGGCGGTCACCACCGCAAACCAGAACCAGACCGCGCCGGATTGCGCGGGTATGGCCAGCCGTTCGATAGTCGCATGGACAGACACCCGCGCGGGCACGGCCAATATGAATATTTACGGCAATATTATCGACGCCGACGGCACACTTGTCGGCTCGGACAATCCTTTTTGCGTGGATTTGAGCATGCAATACGATGTCGCCACCGCCGCGGGCGCTAAGTTCGTAGTCGCGTGGGTGGACGAGAGATCCGGCAATCCGGAGATACGCGGAAGACAGGTGAATCCCGACGGCACGATGCCATTTTCCGATTTCGGAATAACTTCGACAACCAACTCGAAATCTGTCCCGCAGGCCTCGAATATCGACAATAATATGATGATCGTCTGGCAGGAAGAGGGAACGCGGAAAACAATTCGAGGCCACCGGCTCAGTTGGTCGGGAACCCAATATTCCGCGGCCGGCGCCACATTCGATATTTCTTCCGGCGCCTACGACGCCTTTTCCCCGGATATTGCGGGCGGCGATACTACCTATCTTGCCGTGTGGTCGGACACCGTGGCCGGCGGAATAATAGCCCAGATGATCAACTCGACAGGCTCGCCGGTCGGCGATACAGCCGTTCTCTGCACATATTCATATCCCTATTTTGCACAGAAACCCGCAGTCGCATGGGATGGCGCACGGTGGCTGGTAGTCTGGCACGTCTATATATCCGGCTATATGAATGTCTATGGGCAATTTGTCGATTCCAGCGGGGACGCGACCGGTTCGATACTTAATATCGCCACAACCGGCTCCAACGAAACTTACCCGGACGTCGCTTTCGACGGCATCGGTTTCCTCGTGGTTTGGCAGGCCACGCAGCCTTCGCTCTACACCGATGTCTATGGAGCGCGCGTTGTCGGGACTTCGGTCGGCGCGAGCGAGCCGCTTTCCACCGGAACGAATAACGAGAATAACCCTTCAATCTGCTGGAACGGCACGTTTTTCGACGTCTTCTGGCAGGATTTCAGGGGCACTTATAACTGGGATATTTACACGAGCCGCTGGGATCAAACCCCCTGGGCGGGGCCGACAGCGCTGCCGGTGCGCCCGCCGGATATGGGCGCCAGTAGTTGTATCCGTCAGGAAGCGGCGATGTTTCTCGACGATCCCGACGGCATAAACAACTTGACAATCGAGTTCGACGCCAACGGCACGATTGTCGGGATAGGCGACCCGAGGCTAATATACGCAAGCGACACGCTACGTTTCGCACCGACTTCCGACTGGACCGAAGATGTCTGGCTGCATTTCTGCCTGAACCACGCCGAGGACATGACCGGACTCGATATTCTGAACCCGATCTGCTGGGATTTCATGATCGACCGCACCGATCCGGTTTGGGGTGTCAGTGATCCCGCGGACGGTGCGCTGGTGGGCGCTGGTGCGATCCCGATCTCGATTCAGGTGCACGACGACGGCTGCGGAATTTCCACCGACGGGATGGGATTTCGGGTTATGGACGTCTGGTATTTCTACGGCATATCCCCGGCGGTAACGTGGGACGGCACGGCGATGCATTTCGACCCGGCGGAAGAGGGAATAGCGTTCGAGCCTTTCGACACATATACGGTCTGCGCCCGCGTCCGCGACAACGCCGAATATTGCGGATTCAATCAGGTGGAGCAATGCTGGGATTTCTACACCGAGGGCAGCAAGATTTACGGCACTGTCGATCTGTCCGGAAGCGCCGACAACTCCGGCGTTACAGTCGAGGCGACTATCGGCGACAGCCTTTGGAGCGATGTTACCGATGCCGCCGGCGATTACAGCATTCCCGGAGTTCAGGAGGTCGCGGGGATCACTCTTCACGCGTTCAAAACCGGTTACGCCGACTCCAGCGTTACTGTCGATATGTCCACAGGCGGCGCGCATCTGGTCGATTTCACACTATACCCCATCGTGAGCATCTATTTCTCCGATTTCGAGGCGGACGACGGCGGCCTCGACACTTCGACATTTACTTACTATATGGATTGGGAATGGGGCGCTCCGACCGACGGCCCCGGCTCGGCATACAGCGGAAGCAAATGCTGGGCGACGCGTCTTCACGAGGACTACAACGACTCCAGCCAGAGCCGCCTGATGCTCGGCCCGATAAGTATCCCGGAGGTAACCGCTCCGACGTTAAGCTGGTGGCAGTGGTATCGCTTTCAGGTTATGGGAACAACGGGCTACCACGACGGCAGCAATATCAAGCTGTGGACTTCTCTGTCCGACTCGACAATTCTCGTTATGGATAGGCCATACGACGGCTCGATAACCCAGTGGAATTTTCTCATTCGCTATCAGG
>DAOWNU010000411.1 GCA_030642425.1 bacterium
CGATTACGGCTCCGTCCGCGACCTGCTTCGTTCATACATGGCTCCAAAAAATGGGATGATCCTTCTGGAGAAGGTCTCCTTCGAAAACGAACCCGAACCCCCGGAGGGCGAATAAATGGCGGAAAAAATTATTGAAAAAACTATTTTCGAGCTGTCGAGACCCGGCGTCGGCGGCGCGAACCTCCCCGGACTCGACGTCCCGGAGGCTAACACCGATTCTATCCCGGAGAATATGATTCGCAAGGGCAAAATAGGACTGCCGGAACTGGCCGAGATAGACGTTATGCGCCATTTCGTCAAGCTATCGACCTTGAATCACCACGTCGAGAAAGGCTTCTACCCGCTCGGAAGCTGCACGATGAAATATAACCCCAAAGCCAACGAGAACGCGGCTTCCTTGAATGGCTTCACCGACCTGCATCCGCTAACTTTCAGCGGTCTTTCACGGGGTGCTATCGAGATAATGGCGCAACTCGGCGAGATGCTCCGCGAAATCGCGGGCCACGAGGCGATTACGCTACAGCCCTCGGCGGGCGCGCACGGTGAGTTCGCGGGCCTGCTTATAATACGCGCTTATCTTGAAAGTATGGGCGAGCCGCGCAAGGAGGTCATTCTCCCGGACAGCGCGCACGGCACAAACCCGGCGAGCATCGTTTTCTCCGGCTATAAGCCCGTCCAGATTAAAAGTCTCGACAACGGCATGGTGGACATCGAGGCCCTTCGAGGGGTTCTCTCGAAAGACACCGCCGCGCTGATGCTGACCAATCCGAATACGCTCGGAATATTCGAAAAAGAGATAAAGCAAATTGCCGCGATGGTTCACGAAGTCGGGGCGCAGATGTATATGGACGGCGCGAATCTCAACGCGATGATGGGCTATGTCCGCCCGGGCGAACTGGGATTCGATGTTATGCACTTCAATCTGCATAAGACTTTCAGCACGCCCCACGGCGGCGGCGGCCCCGGAAGCGGGCCTGTCAGCGTGAAACGCCATCTGGAGCCATTCCTGCCGATACCGGTCGTGGTAAGAAACAACGAGGGCGAACCACATTTCGACTGGGAAAGACCGCAATCTATTGGTAAAGTCAGCGGTTTCTACGGCAATTTTCTCGTTATGGTCAAGGCGTGGCTTTATCTCAGAATGCTCGGCCTGGAGGGCGTCCGCGAGGTGAGCGAGTGGGCGGTGTTGAATTCCAATTACCTTCTGTCGCGAGTCGAGGATTATTACGGACTGAAATTCAAAACGACACCGATGCACGAGTTTGTCGCGGACAGCACGCCGCTCAAGGAGTATGGCATCCGGAATATCGACGTCGCCAAGCGCCTTCTGGATTACGGTTTTCACGCCCCTACAATGTCGTTCCCGCTCATTGTTCCCGAGGCGCTTATGATCGAGCCGACGGAAACGGAGAGCAAGGCGACGCTCGACGCATTTGCCGAAGCGATGATCGCTATCGCCCGCGAGGCTAAGGAAACCCCCGACGTTCTTCACGAAGCGCCGGTGAACACGCCTATCGGGCGTTTGGACGAGGGCAAGGCTGCGAGGAGAAGAGTATTGCGCTGGCCTATCCCGGAAGACCTGTAGTGTAATTATTTAACGGGGGTCGCAATTTCGCGGCCCCCCGATAGACTTAAAGCGGAGCCGTTTGTGTGGATATGGGAGACCGAACTTGTGTCGATTATCTTTTTTGATTGATCCGGTCGAATTTTATCCGCCAAACAACTCCGGGAAGATGTTTTAACCTGAAGGAGTGCAATTATGGCAAAGCGAGCGATGGTTTTCATCGATGGGAACAATCTCTATTTCGGTTTGAAAAAGAACATAGGGAATTATAACCTTAACTATGAAAAATTCGTGCGGAAATTGGCGGAGGATTACGATCTGATAAGGGCATATTTTTATACCGCGCAATTCACAAAAGAGGACGACGAGAGAATACACAGCAGCCAGCATAAATTCCTGACCTATCTTCGGGAGGTTCCTTATATGCAGGTCGTGACAGCAAGGGTCGAAAGGCGTGGGGAAACACTTGTGGAAAAGGGTGTGGACGTCCAACTGGCTATCGATCTTGTCCGGTTTGGCGCAAGAGGCAATTACGATGTTGCGATTATTGTCAGCGGCGACGGCGATTATGCCCCGGCGGTCGAGGCGGTCAAGGATATGGGTTTGAACGTGGAGAATGTCTTTTTCTACGACGAGGTTTCGATGTATTTAAAGCAGATGTGCGACAGCTTCACCGGCCTGGATTACGATTACTTGAAACCTTGCCTTTTCGCATCGAGCACGCCTACTTTTGTCCGCAACGGCTATGAAAGCCGCACGCCGGAGGATGTCGAGAAAGAATATCGCAGCCACAACGAATACGAGTGATCTGCGATCACTGAAAAACGCACGATATGAAAAAATGTAGACGATAGTAGTTGGAAGAATATTAAACATCAAAATTACAAATCAAAAACTAAAAATTGCTGACCTCCTTACACTGGTAGTATCTTACAAAGAGGTAAGGAGTTAGCAGATAGGAGGCAG
>DAOWNU010000187.1 GCA_030642425.1 bacterium
ATTAACCTCTTGTCGCCGGATAGGATACGCGGAGAGATTACTACGATATTATCGTCGAGGAACCCTGGAATTGGAATTGCCCTTCTTGCGGAATTGGGTCTGTGGAAGTGGATTTTTATCGAGATGGCCGAAAATCCGGATAAATCGGGATGGGAAAATAAGATATCCAGCATCGAACGGGGATTCCTGCTCGGTTTGCCCCAAAATGCAATGTGGGCGTTGATATTGCTGCCTTATCGCGCGCCTAATCCAGAAGAACTAAAGCTGATTTCTGAAATTATCGCGCGCCTGAAATTTTCTGGAAAGGACGCACGGGCTATACGCGATCTCTGTGAATCGGTTTCCGATGCCGCCCGATTCGAAAAATTGGATGCGGAGAGAAGCATCCGTCTGGCCGACGCGCCGAACCTCGAGATCGTGAAAAAAATCGTGTCTCTGCGTTACCCCGATAGTGATTTTGAGACACTTCTGGCGCGGCGTTTTCCGGCGCTCGGCGCCAAAAATTATCTCGCGGGCGAAGAACTTCAGAATGCCCTCTCCGGCGCAGAGGGGGAAATTATCCGGGAAATCATTCTATCTCTCAGGGAGCGCGAGCTTTCGGGGAAAATCCGCTCGGCGGATTTCGCAAGGAAATTTATCGCGGAAAAACTCCGAAAATCGGAAAGAAAAATCGAAAGAAAAATCTTACGATAACATAAAGATTATTAACAAAATAGCTTGAACACTTAAGAACTTGTATTATCAACTGTAAAAATATCGGAATAATCCAAAGATTTTCCTATAGACTATAACTAACCATCCCTTAATAACTTATCCCATCATATATTAGACTTATTCGAGGTCAAACCCTACATTAAGAAGCGAACGCATGTTCGATCTCGTTGTCGATCAAGGAATTAAAGATTTATTTTAATTTTTTCCTTGACATCAACATTATAAGTTCTTACCATAATAGTGCGTGGGGATAAGTGGGAGAAAAAGGATAATTATAGGGAATAGTGGAGAATTTAGCATGTATTTCGGTAGATACAAACATAAAGTGGACTCCAAAGGAAGGGTGCAAATACCCGTCACGCTCCGCCGCGCCGACGACGACAAGATTTATGACAAATTCACGCTCGTTAGGGGAGTCGGCGGCTGTATCTCCGTGTTCACCAGAGATGAATTCGAGCGTTTCGTCGATGCGATAATTCCCGAAGACATGGGAATGAGTGACGTAATCGATTTCCAGAGGCTGTTTTATTCGAGAACGCACGAGGTGGAGCTGGACAATCAGGGGCGAATCCTCCTGCCGAGGCTTCTGAGGGAAGAGGCCGGTATAGATAGTTCCGCCCTGTTCCTCGGGGCTGGAAAGTGGTTTGAAATTTGGAATAGAGACAGGTTCGAGGAATACTCGAGCCAGAGCGAACACTCCTACGACGAAATTGCGAGACATTTCTTCGCTACGCTGGGTCGAAAGAAAAAGGCGCGGGTCGAAAATGTCTCCGCGGAGTGAGGCTCATTGCCCGGTGATGCGCCGGGAGGTTCTCGAATATTTTCTCGATACTCCCGTTCAAACATTTATCGACTCGACACTCGGGGACGGCGGACACGCCGAAGCAATTCTGAGCAAACTGCCGGAATCGTTTGTTTTTGGAATCGACCGCGACCCCGAGGCCGTGGAATTCGCAAATAAAAGGCTCATTGAATATAAAGACAGGGTGCAGATAATCCGAGGGAGATTTGGGAAGCTCGAGGAAATTGCCCGGGAAGAAAATTTTCCGCCGGTCGGCGGGATTCTTTTCGACCTGGGGCTGAGGTCGGAGCAAATAAATAATCCCGGCCGCGGATTCAGTTTCAGCAGGGATGGCAAGCTGGACATGCGGATAGACAATTCCGAAAATAGATCGGCACTTGAAATCGTGAACGAAACTCCAAGAGGGGAATTGACAAGGATAATCGCGACATATGGCGAACAACCCGGCGCGGGAAGAATCGCGCGCGCGATAGATATCAAACGCCGCGAGAAGCCTATCGAATCGACGCTCGAACTTGCGGAGATTGTCCGAAGCGCAATTTACGGCGCCACGGCGGCAGATCTGGCGAGAGTCTTTCAGGCGATTCGAATCGTCGTGAACGACGAACTCGGCGAATTGCAGCGCGGGCTGGTGGGCGCATTGAGCGTTGTCATGCCGGGCGGAATCATCGTCGTAATCAGCTACCATTCGCTGGAAGACCGAATCGTGAAGAATTTTTTCAAGTCCGAGGAAAAGGGATGTATCTGCCCGCCGGATCTTCCCGTGTGCCGATGCGGACATCGCCCGAGATTGAAAAGACTGACGCGAAAGCCCGTAATCCCAACGGAAAAGGAATGCGCGGAAAACCCGAAAGCGCGTTCGGCAAAACTACGGGCGGCGAGAAAGTTGGATTGAAATCAGGAGGGAAAATGCGATATACTGTTAGAAAGTTGTCACAAAAATTCCGCATCCCGGCTCTCCTTTTAGCGCTGTTCTTTTTCTCTATAATTCTGGTTTCCCAGCGGGTATATCTCGTTCAAATCGGCGACAGGATAACTACGCTCGAAAGCGAACTTCGATCCGTTAGGATGCAAAACGACGAACTCGAATGCGAGATCGCCCGCTATATCGAGACGAAAAGGCTCGTTGGAATAGCGAGAGAAGAATTTGGGCTGCGCAATGCAAGGTTGGACGAAGTTGTGATGCTTAAAGAACCCTGTATTCAAAATGAAAACGGAAGCGGTGGAACATGGGAAAAGGTTAGGATTGTCGCCAGGCGCACATGGGACGCGTTGCTCGCCGGGGCTGTTGGAACCAACAACTGTAACCTGAGCGGTTCTATTTAGAGCCGTTTTTTTATATCGAAGAGTGCAATGATTGGTCGCAAGAACATCGATCGTATCCTTATTGTAGGGCTGTTCACAGCGGTTATTTGGGCGATTCTTTTCGCAAGATTGTTCCAGGTTCAGGTGCTTTACGCCGCCGAATACAGGGATAAGGCGAGGTATCAACACCAGAAAAAACGACCGGTTCCCGCTATTCGCGGCTCGATTTTCGACCGTAACGGCGTCCCGCTCGCAAGAAATTCGACGGCATACGATTTCTGGACGCGGCCGAGTCTAGTAAGAGATATCGACAGAATAGACTCGGTATTCTGCGAGATTCTCGGCGGCGAGCGAGGGATATACAAAGCGAAGATCGATAGCGCACATTACGATTGGGTTTTTCTGGCGCGTAATGTCGAGCTTTCGAAGGCCGAAAAGCTGTCGCTGCTTCAGGCGGATAGCGTTTTCTCATACGAAGTCCACGACAGAGTATATCCGCGAGGCCAAACAGCATCGCAGATTATCGGATTTGTCGATCCGGACGGCAACGGTCTCGACGGCATCGAGTATTCGTATAACCGTCGGCTCGCCGGAGTCGATGGGGAAGTTATAGTCCTGTCGGACGCCTCGGGCAGGGATTATCAGATTTTTCAATATGGAGGGAACCCGCCGTTTCTGGGAAGAATATACACCTGACAATCGACGCGGATCTCCAGCAAATCGTCGAGTCGGAGCTTGCCGAGGGAATTGTCGATCGATGCGACGCGGAAAGCGGCATGGCGGTTTTTATCCGGCCTTCGACGGGAGAGATACTCGCGATGGCCTGCTATCCGACTTTCGACCCGAACGAATACTGGAAGGTGGAGGCCGAAACCCGAAAAATGAGGGTTCTCACGGATATTTACGAGCCGGGGAGCACATTCAAGATAGTGTCCTTCGCCGCTTTGCTCCAGAATAACGCCATTGCCCTGAACGAAACGGTCGATTGCGAACTGGGCGAATGGGCGTTCCATAACGACACGATACACGATGCGGAACCGCACGGTTTGATCTCCGCGCGGAGCGTTCTTATTCACAGCTCGAATATCGGGACGATTAAGCTCTCACAGCGGCTCCACAGCGACTCACTCTACAGCTATGCACGTGCCTTCGGTTTCGGAAATCCTACGGGCGTCGATATGGAGGGCGAGGTCGGTGGAATCCTCCATAAGCCGCACAAATGGAGCAAGATGACCCGTGCGGCGCTTCCAATGGGACACGAGGTCGCGGTAACTTCGCTTCAGATTGCCGCCGCTTACGGCGCTATCGCCAACGGGGGAACGCTGATACAGCCGCGCCTGATCGACAGGATTACGGATACCGGCGGCAGAATTATATATGAATCGAAAACGGTGAAGGTGCGAAGGGTTGTCGATGAGGCGGTTGCGGAAACGCTTTGCGCGCTTTTCGAGGCCGTTGTCGATTCGGGCACGGGAGTCCGGGCGGCGATAAAGGGCCTCGATGTCGCGGGGAAAACGGGAACGGCACAGAGGGTGAAAGAAAACGGCAGGGGCTATGAGGATGATATTTTCATAAGCTCTTTCGTTGGTTTCGCGCCGGTGGATAACCCGCAGATCGTCGGTATCGTTGTTGTGAATAATCCTCGCAAATTCCCACACTGGGGCGGATGGACCGCGGCGCCTATCTGGAAAAATGTTGTGAACAAGGCTTTTGCGACGGGAGTGCTGAATATCGGAGCGCGCGAAAGGGACACGCTTTCCGAGGAAGCGATGGAGGGCTATGTGGCGGTTCCGGACGTCCGCAGGATGCGAACCAGTCAGGCTGTCGAGGTTCTAAAGCATCGGAAACTCGAGCCGGACACGTCGGGCGAGGGCTACGTTATCTCTCAAACGCCCCGGCCGGGAAGAATGGTTCCCGCAAATACGCGGGTGAGGCTCGCTGTTAAACCCTCGGTGCCGACCGGCGGCGGCAAAGTAATCGTGCCCGATGTTACCGGAAAGCCTCTGCGCGATGCCGCGGTGGAGTTCGCTCAGGTTAATGTTCAATTTATGGTCATCGGCAACGGAAATGTTACAGGTCAAGACCCCCCTGCCGGG
>DAOWNU010000452.1 GCA_030642425.1 bacterium
AGCTACTTCCAGCGTGTCGCCCAGCGTATCGGTAACGAAATCGAGGAATGGACTGGGATCGGAACTCCTCATAAGCGATTGTGTCGAGGCCAGCAACAGTGTTATAAGAGGAATCGATATTAGTAAAATAATTATTTTTATATATTGCTTCACCATCAAAATCCCCGGAATATCAATTGAGTTTCGGTCCGGTCGTAAGGTCGCAATAGAGACTTTTTGACCTTCCTGCCACAGAAATATAACCATCTGGACCGGTGTAATCAACATCTTTTTGAAAATATATATATTCAAATTTTCCGGGCTTGAGAATCAATTGTATCAAGGGCAAAAACCACATGAAGGCCTTACGGCCGATAGTCACTCCACTTCTGGACAGTCCCTCGGGATCGAGGTCCGGAGTCCAGAAAATATCGATTGTATCGGTTTTCCCGGAATCGTTATAGATCAGTATCGAGTCCCATTCCTCCGAGAGAAGAATACTCGACGGCGCGAGCATCAGTTCGCCGGAACCCGGATAGAGCGCTCTCGAAGCCCCGGTTTCCATAAAGAGTTTTAATAATATTGATATCGATATCCCCCCACCTTTGCTTCGTTTCACTTCCAAATTCGTGCTGAATCTTCTATTGAGGAGTGTCGAGTCGTCGGGGAAATTCGTAATAACCTCCAGCGGCTTTGTCTTTCCCATGGGGGGCGCACAGGCCGAGTCGAAGGCTATTGATATCCAATTTAAATTCGGAAGGTTCTCGTAAAAACCACCATTTCCGCCCGAAGAAAATTTGAAAGTGAAGCACGAGCTTGCGGTCGAATCGCGATTTATGCCGACAATATTCGTTGTGAACAGGGAATCTCTGCCAAGAGGGACGTCGATAAGCCTGCCCACGCCCGTTGCGGATATCGTATTCCCGCCGCCGAAAGCGGAGAAAGCGAATAATATGAAAAAAAGGAAAATAACCGTCCCACGGGTTACTCCCCAAAAAATTATTCTTTGAAAGGCAAAATGCGATGTCAATATGTAATTTATTTTCACTCCCGATTCGACCGGCGTCTGAAATTTACAATAGAATATGCACAAACTCGAAAAAATCAAGAGGCCTTAGCGACTTTATGAATATTGAATTTAAATTCAGACAGAAAACCCCGTGAACCGGATGAGCATCGAAAAAAAAAGAGGGGAAAAGCAGGCGCCCGAACGGCTTTATTCGAAATCGGACTCAAGATAAGGCTCGGTAATCTCCTTGCGCCGGATTATTTCCTGCATCCTCTCGATAAACTCTCGCGCGGGATGGTGACCGTAAATTTTCAGCATGTGGTTCATCGCGATAACTTCGCTGATGACCGCAATGTTTTTCCCCGGAGCGACCGGTATTGTTATTTTCGGTATCTGCAGGCCCAAGTAAGTCGAGAAAACCTCTTTCACGCCGATACGTTCATATTGTTTTGAACTGTCCCACATCTCGAGATGAACCTCGAGCTCCACGCGCTTCTGTATCCGAATCGCGCGTATTCCGTAAATCTTTTCCACATCGATAATGCCAATGCCGCGTATTTCCAGATGATAACCGGCATCGGGAGCGCCCCGCCCCATCAGCGTTTCACCCCATTTGCGGTTTAATGCTACCACGTCGTCGGCGATTAGGCGATGCCCGCGCTCGATAAGGCTTAGCGCGCATTCGGATTTTCCAATTCCCGCGGTGCCGGTGTATAATATTCCGACACCATAGACATCGACCATGGTGGCGTGAACGTTTGTTTTCGGCGCGAAGGCGGTCTCGAGATAGGCGGTTAGCTGGTTGAACAGCTCGCCGGTCGAAAGCCTGGAAACGAGCAGCGGGACATTGTTTTCAATTGCGGCGTCGATAAGATATTCGTCGGGCGCAATTCCCCGCGTGATAATAACCGCCGGCACGGAGAAGCCGAAT
>DAOWNU010000228.1 GCA_030642425.1 bacterium
CTGGACTTGCTGCTCGTCGCTATCGAGAAGGCCGGATACAGGCCCGGCGAGGATGTCTGGTTGACACTGGACTGCGCCGCGAGCGAATTCTACGATCCCGTGAAAAAGCTCTATACGATGAAAGCGGAACACAAGAAGCTCGATTACAGCGACATGATCGATTTCTACGATAAATTGATCGCCGATTATCCTATTGTAAGTATCGAGGACCCGCTTGCCGAAGACGACTGGGAGGGCTGGATTGCATTCACCGCCGCGCACGGCGATTCGATCCAGATAGTCGGGGACGATATATTTGTAACAAACCCGGAGCGGATCGCCGATGGTATCCGCCGGAAGGCCGCCAACGCGGTCCTGATAAAGCTGAATCAAATCGGCACGGTAACCGAGACGCTCGACGCCGTGAAAATGGCGCTAAATACCGGCTGGGGCGCGGTTATCTCACATCGGAGCGGCGAGACCGAGGATACATATATCGCCGATCTCGCGGTCGCGACGGGAGTTGGCCAGATAAAGACCGGAAGCATGTGCAGAGGCGAAAGGATTAGCAAATACAACCAGCTTCTCAGGATAGAGGAAGAGCTTTCCGGCGTGTGGCACTATCCCGATCCGCTCGATTTTTACCCGAGATTGCGCAACTGATGAGCGATACGGAAGGAACAGGGCCAATCGATGGGGTCGGCAGGTTTCTTCGACTCGACCCTGAAAAGCGCCGCAAGATGTGGCGGCGCGCGCGGTTTGCCGCGTTTTTTCTCGTTGTGCTCCTTATCATATTGTTCATTTTCGGGGGGGAATATGGCGCGTTGTCGATCTTCCGCTATCAGCGCTACGAAAAAACTCTCTCGAACAGGCTCGAGGCCGAAAGGGCGAAAAGCGATTCGCTCCGGCAGCTTCTCGACAACCTGAAAACCGACTCCGAATTTATCGAGCGAACGGCCCGCGAGAGGTTGCGCATGATAAAGAACGGCGAGACGATTTACCGTTTCGAGGAGAAGAAGGAGCCGAAATGATGAACCTTCGGTAGGTTGGATTGGAATTGCGTCCCGCGGGCGGCATGTATGCCGTCCTTACATAATCCCCAACGCGCGATGGGGATTATCGAAAAGGGGAAAATGGGTGAATTTACCCAAATTTCCGTAAGTCTTTGTTCTTTAACAAGATAAATGAAATATGACTCGATGGGGAGGCGTTTTTTTGGGCTAAAAAGCGTCCCGAGAGGCAAAACGGGCGTCCCGAGACCTCAGCCGAGCATCCCGAGAGGGTAGCCGAGCGTCCCGATACCCCAGCCGAACGTCCCGAGAGGGTAGCCGAGCGTCCCGAGACCCAGCCGGACGTCCCGAGAGGGTAGCCGAGTATTCCGAGACCCCAGCCGGACGTCCCGAGACCCCAGCCGAGCGTTCCGAAATCGATGCCGAGCGTTCCGAGAATGCTCTTTTTCGAGAAAAAGAGAAAAATTAGTTCTGTTTTATAAAAGCCTTCTGCGGAATTACTATTTTGTAAAGAATAATTTACGGGTAAAACCCACTCGAAAAAGATATGTAGTAAAAAATCCTATCTACCGGAGCATAAAGGAGAATAAATGAATGTAAAAATCATCGCAATTCTGATAATGAGCGCTGTCGCCTGTATTGCGGAGGTCGCTATCACAGTCTATAACGACGGTTTCGGACTCGTGAAAGAAGAGCGCACTATCGATGTCGAAAAGGGGATTTCTTCGTTCGACTACTCACCCGTGCCGAGCGGAATATTCCCGCAGACTGTTCACCTGAAAGGCAGCGGTATCGCGGTTCTCGAACAAAACTACGAATACGATCTGGTCAGCACCGACCGGCTCCTGGAAAAGAATATCGACAACGAAATACGGATCACGACCGAGAAGGGCGACGTTTTCGAAGGGGAGCTTCTCGCCGCCGACGGCTCCTCTATACTGCTTAAAATAAAAAGCGAATTGACAACTATCCGTGTCGAGCAGATTCTCGAGGTCACGTTCCCGAGGGTGCCGGATAGATTCTACACGAGGCCCACTCTCGCATGGCTTCTTTATTGCGAAAAAGGCGGAAAACAAAACACCGAACTGTCCTATATGACCGGCGGAATCGGATGGGAGGCCGCCTATGTATCGACCGTCAACAGGGACGATACTCGCCTCACTCTCGACGGCTGGGTCACGATATCCAACCGGTCCGGCATGACATACGAGGATGCCACTCTCAAGCTGGTCGCCGGGGATGTTCATCGCGCGGAGCAAAAACATGCAATTCCAGCCCGCGCCAAAGGTGGGTATATGGAGGCGGATGCGAGTGTGTTAGGTTTTGAGGAGGAGAGTTTTTTCGAATACCATCTCTATTCGCTGCCGCGTTCGACAACGGTCGCGGACAGGCAGGACAAGCAGCTCTCACTTTTCGAGCCAGCAGAAACGCCCGCGGAGAAAAAGTTTATATTCGAGTCTTCGCGGGGGAACAAGGTTAGGGTGGAAATGGTTTTCAAGAATTCCAAAGAACGCGGACTCGGCATGCCGCTGCCGGAGGGGATAATCAGAGTATATAAGGAGGACAAATCTGGCGCGCTGCAGTTTGTCGGGGAAGACCGAATAGAGCACACGCCGAAGGACGAAGAGGTGCGTATATATCTCGGCAACGCATTCGATATTACAGTAGAAAGAAACCAGACCGACTACCGGCGCATATCTAACCGCGTCTCGGAAGAAGATTACGAGATAAAGATACGCAATCATAAGGAAGAGGACGTCGTGGTCAAGGTTGTCGAGCATTTCTGGGGTGATTGGTATATAAAGGCCCACAGCGAGAAAGGTAACCAAAAGGACGCTCGAACCTACGAGTGGGAAATAGCGATTCCCAAAGACGGCGAAACGATACTTACATATACAGTGAAAAGAAAATAGGTAAGATAGGCAATATAATAATAGGTAATTTAAGTAACAAGTATAAGACTGTGATGTTGCAGAACATTAAATAACTACCGGAGGTCGGAATGTTAAATATTGATTGGAATAATTTCTTAACATTGAGTATAGACTGGCTCCTGACGAGCGGATTGAGAATAATCCTCTATATAATCGGCGGGATTTTGGTTACCAAAACGGTTAAAAAAATCGGCAAAGATATTATTAAACGTTTCGAGGACGACGACACCACCACAAGAAACGACGAGGAACGCCGCGCCGACACGCTCGTTTCGGTTGTTAATGTTACGACGAAGGTGTTTATCTGGGTAATAGTCGCCTTTATGATCCTCCGCGAAGTGGGCGCCAATATCACCCCGCTGCTGACCGGCGCCGGTGTCGCAGGTATAGCCATAGGTTTTGGCGCTCAAAATATTGTGAGGGACTTTTTTAACGGCTTCCTGATCCTGCTCGAAAACCAATTCCGTATCGGCGACGTTGTCACAATTGCTGGCAGATCGGGGGCGGTCAAAGAGATTAACCTGCGGACAACAGTATTACGCGATCTTCAGGGCGTGATGCACGTTATCCCCAACGGCGAGATCAAGGCGGTCGATAATATGACTTTCACCGAAAGCCGCGCCGTTGTCGATGTCGGGATCAGCTACGACTCCAGTATCGACGGAGCGATAGAGGTTCTCGGGAAGATCGGAGACGAGCTAAAAGCCGACGGGGAGCTGGGGCGGTTCATCCGGGTTTTCGACATACTCGGTGTTAACAACCTTGGGGACAGTTCGGTCGATATTCGGGTGATGATCACAACCGAGCCTTCCCAGCAGTGGGCAATTGGCCGAAAATTCAAATATCTTGTGAAAACGAGGTTCGACGAGGCCGGGATCGAGATACCATATCCGCATCAGACTATCTATATTCGCAAGGAGACGGGAGAATAATAATTCGACAATATCAATTGAAAAACGCCTTGACCCTGACGAGTAAATATTTATCTTAAAACCGGTGTGTTCAGATGAGTCTTATATTTTAGGAGAGCCGATGCAAGTCGAAGTAAAATCCCCGCAAGTCTATTCGAAAGAGATAGTGATAGTTGTCCCGAAAGAAGAGGTGGAGGGGCGTTTCGAGGAGATATTCGCAAAAGTGGCGGCAGATATCCAGCTGCCGGGATTCCGCAAGGGGAAAGCCCCGCGCGGGCTGCTTATGAAAAATTTAAGCGGGGAAATTTCCGAAGACCTCGCGGAGGAATTAGTCAATGAAGGCTTCTCGAAAGCCAATGAAGAGCACGATCTAAGGCCGATGATTCCAATA
>DAOWNU010000344.1 GCA_030642425.1 bacterium
CAAAAGGGGCATCGTTTTTTTTCGTTCTTCTCATGACACGAAGATAACTCTTTATAACTTATTTGCAAGCAATTCATTAGGCCCCATTCGAGACCCACTTATTGCAACGCACCCTAATATTTGATGTTTGATTTTTGATATTTCTTCACGCCAAATCCCTTGACCTTGGGCATATAAAAGCTATTTTAATATCGTTATGGCGATTCTAAGGGCAGAAAAGATTTCCAAATCCTACGGTAAAGACTGGGCCGCGCTTTCCGAAGTGAGTTTCGAGTTAGCCGAAGGGGAGTTCGTGTTCCTCGTCGGCTCCTCCGGCGCGGGCAAGAGCACGCTTCTGTCGATAATCATTATGGAACAACGGCCCGACTCCGGGATTATCCACGTCGCCGGGTTCGATTCGAAAACTATCCCCCGCGAGAAAATCCCGATCCTTCGGCGCAAACTGGGCGTCGTGTTCCAGGGCTTTCGGCTTTTGCCGGAGATGTCCGCCTCGGAAAATATCGCCTTCGCCCTAAAAGTTACCGGGCAGCCCCGAAAATATATAAGGAAACGCGTTTTCGACCTGCTCTCCATGGTCGGCCTGACACACAAGGCAAAATCATATCCCCACGAGCTTTCCGGCGGAGAAAAACAAAGGATAGCAGTGGCCAGAGCGCTCGCCAATAACCCGCTGCTGCTGCTCGCCGACGAGCCGACCGGCAACCTCGACCCGCAGGCCACCGACGAACTTATGGAGCTTTTCTTCGAGATAAACCGCCAGGGCACCACGGTGCTCATGGCAACTCACGATACTGCGCTCATCGACATAATGCCGCATAGAGTTCTCGAACTGGAGAACGGCGTCCTCGTGGGAGACAGACCGGCGGGGGCATTGCCGTGAGAGCTATTCTCTATGCCATAGGTCGGGCCTTCTCCTCGCTCTGGCGAAGAAGTTTCATCACCTTTCTTTCCATTGCGACTATCACGGTTGCGTTGGTTATTCTCGGGGCGTTTGTGATGATAACATTGAATCTCCGCAGCGCTCTCGGCAGTCTCAAGCGCCGTGTGCAGATGGAATTCTATCTCGAAAGCAAGGCAACCAAGGCCGACGCGACCGACCTTATCTCGCGGCTCGAATCCGAGGAGGGCGTCGAGTCGGTGAAATTTATTACGGCGGAGCGCGCGCGGATCGAGTTTATCGAGGAGTTCGGGGACGAGCTTCTCCGGGGGCTTCCGGGAAATCCATTCCCGCCCTCGATAAGAGTGGAACTGTCCCGAACCTTGACGATGGGCGAGGCGGTCGAAGAACTCGCGGAAAGGTATCGCGACGATCCCCTTGTGGCCGAACTTTCCGCGCCGAACGAAATCGCATATCGCATGGCAAAGGCGAGCCGCATATTTCTTCTGTTGACAGCCGGATGGGGCATCGTCCTCCTTTTTTCCGCGACAATAATAATAACGAACACAATCCGGCTGGCGATAGCCCAGAGAGCGGTGAGTATCGGTATAATGCAGCTTGTGGGGGCCTCGACCTCCTTTGTGCGGCTGCCCTTTATTTTCGAGGGCGTCCTGCACGGCGCTCTGTCGGGCGGCCTCGCGTGGCTCATTCTTTGGGGGATTACCGTGGCTTCGACCTATATTATCAGCGGCCTGCATACTCTTCCGACAATAATTAATGTTTTGCTCGTTTTGCTCGGCGGCATTTTCGGCGGCCTCGGGAGCGTCATCGCTCTAAGAAGATATTTGAAGTAGAGTCGCGGCGTGTGCCCGGAACAATTATCCTGTGCGATATGTGAAATGGATTGTATCGAAGTCGATGAAAATAGAATCGACGCGAAGCGTCGGGGAAAACGCGCCCACGCAGGAGCGTGGGTGCAAGAGTAAATATTAGGGTAATACCACAAACAGGTGAACATATAAACAGTGAGGGGCTTCAGCTTATGTTTAGGGATGACGAAAGAAAAGGAGTGATGTTCCAGAGTGACGGAGAAGGGCATTGGTGGAGTATAATAGTGGGATGTTACGATTGGTAAATTAAATGCTTAAGGCGGTAAGGATGGTATATATACAAGAAAATCTAACCAGTATAGATATGCCGAAATACTTGGCAGTATCTTTGTTGTTAATTATACTTTCCCCGATACTAAGCCAAAATGTATTGTTCGATGATATAAACAGTAATCACGAATTACGCATTTGGGAACCCTTACTAGATACTCTAAGTATGCACGGCGCTTCAATTCGTCTTGTATCTAATGTAGGCTGGTCGGATACCGTATCCTTAGATATGATATGGTTACAGGGAACCGTTAGTGTTTATCCTTGTTCAGTAAAGGTACTATGCCAGGATTTCTTGAGAAACGGAGGGAAAATCGTGATCGGGCAAGTTGGTATATATATCAATCCGGTTAACGATTTACTTACATATCCTCCATGGCAACCAGATATTGAAGTCCAAAACATTGCAACGAATGAATGGGTAGAAATAAGCAACTTCCGGTCAATATCCCCCTTTACCGATGGAATTGGTTGCCTGATATTAAATAATCCAAAGAAAATAGTATGTGGTCAACATTCTTATCCGTTCGCCTTTGTTGGTCCGGACTTCTCACATACTGTTGCGGCTATATCCTATCCTTTTATCCACGAAGATAACTGCAGTTCCTTTATAATAATAGTTACCGGAACTCATGCGTGGGAATTAGGCTTAGATTCTCTTGTTGATAATTTCCGATTTGCATCTAACATCCTTTTAACCGTGGCTGGTATCCCTGGTTACGAGTTCGATCCTTGCGCCTTTGCGGACTCAATGCTTGTTCCTGAGACCTATTCGCTCTGTTCCGCCACGCCCAACCCATTCACCCCGAACGGCGACGGGATAAACGACGAGGCGGAGTTCACATTCCCCGGAATCGGCGAGAACGAGGGGGTAATTAAAATCTTCACACTCGGCAATCTAAAAGTCCGCGAAATCGAAGTCCCCGCGGGCGCGGGCGCAAAAGAAATCGCTGTATGGGACGGCACGGACAACGCCGAAGTGCCGCTGTCGCAGGGAATATACCTGTATTTAATCAAATCCGAGAACAGGATTAAATGCAAGGGAACGGTAACATTAGTAAGATGAAAATCGACGCAGAGCGTCGGGGAAAACGTTCC
>DAOWNU010000198.1 GCA_030642425.1 bacterium
ATAAGGCTATACTATAGCCCATTTCTCTAAGTGCGTGTTCCGCACCGTGTTTTGTGCTGATAGGAACCCCGAATATCCGCCTCGATTCCTTTTCGCAGGAAAATTCGACCTCGTGCCCCCTTCGCAAAAATTCTTCCACAACCGGCCCGAGAGAGGCGAGGTGATATAGATGTCCGAGTCGCACGTGAATTCGCATTAGTGAACCTCCAGATACGTTTTAAGATACGTGTAAATCTGGATTTCCGCAATAAAAAAGAACTCATTTTTGGTCGCGGCAGATTTTTCTTGACTTTGAGCGGCGCCTACCATAAATTCATATCACAATGCGGGCGTAACTCAGCTGGTAGAGTCTCAGCTTCCCAAGCTGGTTGTCGCGGGTTCGAATCCCGTCGCCCGCTTTTTGGAAAGCTATCGAGGCCCCGTGGGGGTCTCTTTTTGTAGTTAGAATTGATAGCATAATTTATTAAAATTCTCAATCGAGTATTTCTCTTGTCGAATTTAGTTTTGGAAATATGAAAAAGTTTGAACAACGTTAAGTTATATTACATTTATGGTTAAAATCATCCATATAGAATCGGGTTCGCCCGCGGCCAAAGCGGGTTTGCGCGAGAGCGACACCATAATCTCCGCAGATGGCCATATCCTGCACGACGCGCTGGATTTTATGTTTTATATCGAGCAGAAGCCACGTGTCGAGATAGTCTATCTTCGCGGAGACACGGAGTTCCGAACGACGCTAAAAAATCGGGAATTTTCATATTCCGGGATGGAGCCGGAAACAATCGGCCTGAGAAGGTGCAATAATAAATGTGTTTTCTGCTTTATAGATCAACAACCTATGGGAATGCGCAAATCGCTTTATGTTAAAGATGAAGATATTCGCCATAGCTTCCTGCACGGCAACTATATAACCGCAACAAACACGCCCGAATGGGAGTGGGAGCGAATTATCGAACAAAGGATGTCCCCGCTCTATATAAGCGTCCACGCCACCGACGAAAAAATACGGGAAAAAATGCTGGGAAACGTGAACGCGCCGCCGATAATGCCGATACTCGAGCGCCTTGCGTCGTCGAATATCGGGTTCCATTCGCAAATCGTTGTTGTGCCTGACTTCAACGACGGAAAAATTCTGGAAAAAACCGTGCGGGATATTTATCGATTGGGCGGGTCGGCGTTAAGCTGCGCTATAGTCCCGGTCGGCATGACAAGGTACCGTAAGGATCTGCCGAAAATCGAGCCGGTCACGCCCAGTCTGGCCGCAAGGATTATACAAATATCCGGAAAAATTCGCGGCGAGATAGATAGACCGGAATTTCTGCAGATTGCCGATGAGATGTTCTTGCTCGCCGGTGAAAAAATACCGGAGGCGGAGTATTACGGCGATTTCCCGCAGCTCGATAACGGCGTCGGTATTGTCCGGCTAACTATCGACGATGCAGAAAGTTACACACGGGAACCGATTTGCACGAGCGTGGAAAATCACAAATTTTTTGTCGATATTATAACCGGAACGAGAGCGGCGGATATTCTGCAAAGGCATTTCCCGAAGAACCTCGGAATAAAGGGCGTCGAGCGCAGAATTATCGGTATAAAAAACAGATTTTGGGGAGACGATGTAACGGCGGCTAACCTTCTGACTGGAAAAGACATAAAGAACGCCGTTATCGGTTCGGAAGCCGATATTATTTTTCTTCCGCCAAATGTGTTGAATGCGGAAAATCTTTTTCTCGATAACATGTCTATCGACGAAATAAGGGAAGCCGCCCATGGCGAAGTGGTCGTGAACAGCGGCTATCTTTCCGATATACAAGAGGTTATAAGCCGCATTTAATCCTTTTTCACCAACCTTGCATTTCCTCGGACACGTAATAAGCTCATAAATAATAAGTTAAAGCTATCATTTTAAAAATAACTTTAAAAAGAGCTTGACTTGCCTTTCTATTTTCCTTATAATCAAAGAGGTTAGGGCAATGGGGATAAGTTATTAGAAGAAGTTTCGGCCTTAACCCGCTACTATACATAAAGATATTCATCGGAGGAAGACTTGGGTCTGCCGATTGTTGCAATTCTGGGTCGGCCAAATGTCGGAAAATCCACTCTGTTCAATCGCCTTGGCGGCTCGAATCGCGCAGTTGTGGATGAAATACCGGGAGTTACACGGGATAGGAACTACGCGAAGATCAGGTGGAACGACCGTGGTTTCATTGTTGTTGACACCGGCGGATTGGTTATCGATTCAAAAGAGAAGATGCAGTTCTCTATAACCAAACAGGCGGAAATTGCCGCCGGTGAAGCGGATATGGTTCTTTTCATGATTGAAAAAACGCTGACGCCGGAGGATTCCGCGATAGCCAAAAAAATTCGCAAGGCCGCTTTCCCCGTTATGCTCGTTGTGAACAAGGTAGATAAAGGGCGTGACGATTTAGACGCGCTGCAGGCATGGGAACTCGGGCTTGGAGAACCGTTGGCGATCTCAGCAAAAAGCGGGCGCAACGTGGGCGATATGATGGACGCGCTGATCGAGAGATTGCCGGAACACGGCAAGGGCGAGGAGGCCCACAGCGAGATACGGGTCTCGGTTATCGGGAAGCCCAATGTCGGGAAATCGAGTTTTGTGAACCGGCTGCTCGGAGAGGAAAAGCTCGTTGTTGACGATATCCCCGGAACGACGAGGGATGCTATCGACACGCCATTCAAATACAACGGCAAACAGTGGCTCCTGACCGATACGGCGGGGCTTCTCCGCAAGCAGCACGGACTGGATTTTTACAGCTCTTTGAGAACAGTTTCTGCAATAAAGCGAAGCGATATTGTCTTTCTGCTGATAGACGCCGCGCAGCCCTTTACCACGCAGGATAAGCGAATCGCCGGAATGGCGATGGATTTCTACAAAGGCCTGATTATCGGGATAAATAAGTGGGATCTTGTCGAGGCTGGCGACAAAACCGCGGCACATCTGGAACGGGATATCAAGTTAGCGGACCCATTTCTCGGTTTTGTGCCCTTTATCACGCTTTCGGCTTTGACCGGACTGCGCGTGCGCAAAGTCCTCGAAAAACTCGAGATGGTTGCGGCGGAGCGCGGAAAAAGGATCGAAACGAGCGAGGTTAATCGCGTTATCGAGAAGGCCGTATCGAGAATCCCACCGCCTATCGTGATGGGCAAACGCGCCAATATTCTGTTCGCCACGCAGGAAAGGGCCGATCCGCCGGTTTTTATATTTTTTTGCAGGGAAGCAAAATTTGTTCCCTCGCATTATAAGCGGTATTTGACCAACAGCCTGCGTCGAGAATTCGTTTTCGAGGGCGTTCCGCTGAAAATGGTTTTCAGGGAAAGAAGGGTCGGATGACTATCCCCCTTTTAATCCTGATGGGTTACCTTTTCGGCTCGATACCGACCGGCTTTATTATCGGCAGGATATTTTTCGGCGGCGATGTGAGAAGCTCGGGAAGCGGGGCCACCGGCGCGACAAATATCGCCCGCCAGTTCGGGATCGGATGGGCCGTATTGGTTGGGATTGTAGATTTGATAAAGGGCGCGGGGGCGGTATTGATAGCGGGCAAAATCGCGCCGGATATCGGGTGGATAGCCGCGGTTGTGGGTATTGCGGCGATACTTGGGCACATCTATCCGGTTTGGATAGGATTTCGCGGGGGCAAGGGCGTGAACACGGCGCTGGGAGTGGCTATCGTAATGTCTCCAATCGCGATGTTCTTTGGTATTATTGCTTTTGCGGCGGCGTTCGCAATATCGCGGTTCGTGTCCGTGGGGTCGATCTCTGCGGTTATTATGTATTCGATAGCGGTGCTGGCGTTCGGTTCGAGAATTGGATCGACCGGGATAGACGCGAAGATTTTCGCTATTGCGCTGCCGATCATTGTGATCTGGACACACAGGGGAAATATCAAAAGGTTGATTAAAGGCAAGGAATTGAGACCGGTAAAGAATAAAGACGAGAATCGAGATGGTTCCAAAATTCAGAGGAACTAACGTTGTCCGGGATTTTGGAAAAGAATTTTGAAAATAATTATTTAACGGAACGGAGCCGACATGGCTAAGCCGACAAAAATGTATTACAGTATAACCGAGGTGGCGGAACTGACCGGTCTGAAAGCGCATATACTCCGCTATTGGGAGACGGAATTCAACATCCTGCACCCAAAAAAAAACAGGGCCGGAAACAGGGCATACAAGGTCAAAGACATCGAGACGGTGAAGCTAATTAAACGCCTGCTTCACGAGGAGCGCTATACTATTAACGGCGCAAAGCAAAAAATCAAACAGCTTCGTCAGAATGGCTACAAGCCCGGCCAGCCCATACAGACTATCGATTTTGGGAAAAAGACCGGTAAGCGGGGCGCTGTCAAAAAGCAGGAGGTGCCGGACGATATCAGGAAGACATTGAAAGAAATCCGCACCGAACTGCGCGAGATTCTTTCCATGCTCGGTTGATATATTTCGTGCGGTAAATTAGTTGTCAGACATAAGTTATGTCGAGGACCCGCCTTGTTGCGGGTCTTTTTTTTGCTTCAATCAGAATTTAATATTTTTGTTGAAATAACGTTTAGCCCGTATATTTCACAAATTACACCCGAACAATTAATGTAGATTATGGAAAGTGCTCCTATGTTATTGAAATAAGGGTTCAAGGGGTCGAGGGTGGTTAAGTTTATATAAATCAGTCACTTGAGCCCTCGAATCCTTTTTCCATTTATATCGAAAATCTCCACGCGGGAGGGTCTCAG
>DAOWNU010000230.1 GCA_030642425.1 bacterium
CAGTTTCCGGCTCGATCTGCCGGAGGAAATATACGGATTCTACAGCGAGTGGGAGCACCGGATTGCTGTGAGGCTATTTATCCGCGCGGCTTTGCCCTGAAAAGGCGGGTTGGGAAAATTTGCAGACTTGTGTTTTATAGTGAATTACTCAGTTTTTTCTTGACGATGCGCATTTATAGCCTAAATTAGGTGCGTTATGAAACGAGTTATCCTCATTCTTATTATCGCGATTCCGCTATTCGGCTTTTTCCGATGGCAAGCTCGGGTCGATATTCAATCGGGGGGCAGCGGCAACACTGTCGTTTTCGGGGCGGATTCCAGCGCGACATCGGGCTACGATCCCGGTCTCGATATACCGTTTTTCCCGCCGCCGACCGGCGCACACGGCTATTTTCCTCTCGAAGATTCGCTTCACCCCGGATACACAATGCTTGGCACCGATCTGCGTTTCCCCAGCAGGGATACGATGGACTGGGATTTCAACCTCGGCGGCGGTTACGGGTTCATATTGTCTTGGGAAATCGACGAACTCCCGGATTCGGGCGAATATGCAATCGGGCCATTCGATCTCGACTCCCTGCCGGAGCTTATCGTGTCGGAGTGGACGGATATGCGTTCGCTGGATTCGGTCGATATATATTTGGTGGGCGGAAGGATACGGGTTATCGGCGGCCCCGTTTCGGGGATAGACGAATTTTTCGCATCTGTTCCGGCGGATTGCGGGCTTAGGGTTTATCCGAATCCCTTCAACGCCTCCTGCCGAATTGTGCCGCCCGCGAACGTTGCGAAAGTCGAGATTTACGATTTACGGGGAACGCGTGTCAATACGCTCGAAAGCCACGGCGGGCATATCGTGTGGAACGGCGATTCGGAAAGCGGAGACAAACTGCCCAACGGGATTTATCTCATTAGGACCGATTCGGATTTTCCCGCGATAAAAAGGGCCGTCCTGCTTCGTTAGAAAACTATTTCCCGATACAAAAATTCTCGAGAACGCGGGCGATAATGTCCTCCCCGGCATTTTCTCCCAGAGCCTCCCGAAGATTATTTTCCGCGAAACTCAATTCCTCCAACGCGGCGTCGAGAGCGTTTTTGCGGCAGGCGTTTATGGCATTTTCTACAGAATCGAGCGCGTTTTCGATCCTTTCAATCTGCCAGCCTCCGGCCCAGAGTGCCTCGGTCCCCTCGCGGAATAGCCTTCCGGCTATCAATTCCTTCAATTTCTCGATACCCTCGCCGGTTTTGGCGCTTAGCGCGATGTCGCCCTTCAGGCCATCCGTGTGTCCGAGATCGGACTTGTTCAGAACAATTATGCGTTCGATATTTTCCGTCTTCGCAAGCGAGTCTTTTCCTTCGGTGTAAAGCGGACGGCTGCCGTCGAGAACGACCAGAACGAGATCCGCGCCGGACAACCGGCTGTGCGCCAGATCGACTCCGATCAATTCCACTCCGTCCCCGGTCTCGCGCAAACCGGCCGTATCGATAAGAAGGGCCGCGATCTCGCCGAAGCTGCATTCGGATTCCACCGTGTCGCGCGTGGTGCCCGGCTCGTGATGCACGATGCTTCGATTCCGCCCGATAAGCCGGTTCGACAGCGTCGATTTGCCAACGTTCGGCGGCCCGGCGATCACGACAGTTTGCAGTTCGGTCAATCGGGACCCAACGCGAAGGTCCCGATACAGGCGATCGGTCGAATCGCGGATAGCCTCGATTTTCAGCCGTATTTCGTTCGCGTCGAAACCCTCGACAGCGTCCGGGAATTCGGTATCCGCCGCAATAGCTACGATCAGGTCGTCCAGTTGTGAAAGCATATCGCCGACTATCCCGCCGAAATCGCCGCCAAGAGTTCTCGAAGCCGCCCTCGCCGCCGCGATACCCGGAGCGTCGATCAGCGCGGCTATCGCACCGGCTTCGGCTATCGAGAGTTTTCCATTTATTATGGCCCGCAGTGTAAACTCGCCCGGCGCCGCGGCCCTCGCCCCAAAAGATATTAACTTCCTCATCGCGGAAGTCAGAAGCGGCGGGCTGCCGTGGAGTGTCAATTCGACAAGATGCTGTCCCGTATAGGATTTCGGCGCGCGCCAGACTGTGAGCACCGATGTGTCGGATAATCCCGGCAAGTCCAGCCTTCCGACCCGTGCGGAACCGCCCGAAATGTCGGACGGATTTTCCCTGCCGAGCCAAATTTTCGAGACGATATCGAGCGCATCCGGCCCGGAAATACGCAGTATCCCCAGAGCGCTGCGGCCCGGGGGCGTCGCTATCGCAACAATTGTATCGTTGTCCGGCAGTTCGAAAATTGAAAGCGGGTCAGACATTCTGAATAACGGCGCTTTGCTCCGGTTTTTTGATATCGCGTTCGGTCCAGATAGTTTGTATCAGCGAGAAGATATTGAAAGTGAACCAATACAGAACCAGCCCGGACGGCATGTTCCGGAAAATAAACAGGAAAATAAGCGGCATAAAATAGACCATCATCTTCTGTTTCGGGTCGCGGATCGAGATTTTCTGCTGGATAAACATTGTCAGGCCCATCAGGATAGGGATTATATAGTAAGGGTCTTTTTGCGAAAGGTCTTGAATCCAAAACATAAAGGGCGCGCCGCGCAAGTCGAAAGAATTCCTCAGAAGCGCGAACAGGGCGAAAAAGACAGGCATCTGCGGGATCATCGGCAGACATCCGCCCATGGGGTTTATCCCCTCCTTTTTGTAGAGTTTCATCGTCTCTTCGTTCAGCCTTTTGACATCGGATTTATAGGTCTCACGCAGCACTTTGAGTTTCGGCTCCAGTTCCTTCATCCTTTTCATGCTCTGCATCTGCTTGTGCGACAATGGCAGCAGTGCGAGCTTGATAATAATCGAGAAGACGATAATAACAACGCCGTAGTTGCCGATTATGCCAAAAAGGAATTTGAAAATCCACATGAAAAGCTTTGTCAGCGGCGCGAGCCACGACCAGCCGAGATAATCAAGAAAGATGGGGGCATTCACTTCAATATAGAGGTTGACCATTGGTCTTTTGAGCATCCTGTGGAAGCTCGTATTTGCACGATGAGAGCCATACTCCAACAATTTAACACGAAGGTTCTGGCCTTCCCCGACAGAATCGAGATTCACGGTCTCACCCCAACGCAAGTCATAGAGATGTCGGCCCAGGCTGTAAGGCGAAAGAGGGGCCGAGCGTTTCATTCACTCCTTAGAATGCCTCGGGGTTTGGGACATTGATCGAGATAGGCATAGACCCGATTCTGTTCACCATCGGCTCCTTCGCTTTCAGGTGGTACGGGATATTCGTCGTGCTCGCCGTCCTGGTCATTGTCCTGTGGGCAAAGAGAGCCGGGCTGACTTGGGGCTTCATCCTGACTGCCGCCCTGTGGGCCCTCCCCTTCGCGATTATCGTATCCAGGCTACTTCATGTTCTCGACGATCTGGGCCACTATATGGCCAACCCTGAGCAGATCATAGGCCTTGAGGGGATGACCATCTTCGGGGCCATCCTGGGCGGGGTGCTGGGAATCTGGATATACTGCAGGATACGCCGTGTGCCTTTTGCACCGGTAGGAGACCTGATTGCACCGGGGGTAATACTGGCGCAGGCTGTGGGCAGGATCGGCTGTCTCGTAAATGGCTGCTGCTATGGAAAGGAGACCACCCTTCCCTGGGGCTTCATCTATACCAATTCGGATATAGCCCCCTTATACACCTCGATTCACCCCACCCAGGCGTACGAGCTTCTCTGGGACCTCGCTGTGTTTGCCCTTCTTTTCTGGGTCTTCAGAGGCCATCTCAGACCACAGGGCTCGCTATTCGCCCTTTATCTGGCCCTTTACTCCATCGGTACCTTCGGGATCAGGTTTCTGCGCGGGGACACCTCTCCGATCTTCGATGGCATCATGGAGGGGCAACTGGTAGCGCTCGTGATCCTGGCTGTCACCGTTTCCTTCCTGGTCTTCAGAACACGCTGGACATCGATTCGTCAGGAAACCGATATCAATCTGCTGGGACCGGCACAGGGGGATAGTCCGGAAGAGGATGAAGACTGATAGCTCTTTAGTTTATGCTCCGCCTGGCGAGGCGCTCCTCTGAAAGTCGAGGATATTGAGCTCCAGCATCTCGCCTCCCGCCCACTCATCGGGCTCTATGTTATAGACGATGTCGAGCTCAGGGCCCACCTCTTCCATAAATCGCCCCAGCCTGAATCCGATCCCCCGCCA
>DAOWNU010000432.1 GCA_030642425.1 bacterium
CAATAATTTTCCCGGAATATTCAGGCAAATCCGGCGACAAACCCACAATGCCCATTTTCATTATCTCATCCGAATCGAAGCCGCAAACCGCCAGAGACCTGTCGTTGACATCCACAATAGCGCCGGTATCAACTTTCTGAACGAATATCATATCGTGCGAAGAATTGAATATTTCCCGATAGTTTGCCTCCGATTGGCGAAGCGCGTTCTCCGCCTGCCTTCGTTCGAGAACTATCGAGGCCTGATTTATAAAATCCTCTATGATATATTTATTAACTTGTGCGTCTTTTCTCGCGAAAATCGAGGCATTGCCGAGCAGGACGCCCTTTTTCTTAAATCCAATTGAATATACCTTTTGTATTCCGCTCATTCTTTCGACAATACTGCAGACCGCCTTCGGGACCTTATACAGAAAGACTTCTTCCATGCCGTCTTCCAGTTCCACCAACTCACCCGATAACAGCTTTTTCAATATCTCTTCGTCGATAGTTTCGTGGGCCATTCCGAGAAGCTTGTTACCCATTACTTTGTTGAGTCTTTTTAGTAGTTTTTCATCTATACCGAGTATCTTCTTCGTAATCAGCGCCCTTCGTTCCGGGTCATACTCGTTGACCCCGACTATGGCATCGCCAACTAAATCCTTGAGTTTTTCGCAAACAAAACCATAAATATCGGCTTCCGGGGGCAGCTCTACTAATTCGATTGCGGACTGAGCCAGTTTCTGAAGGGCTTCTTCCGTGCGTTTCTTCTCCGTTATATCCCGAAAAACCAGAACCACGCCGATTATCTCGCCGCCGGGTGTGTAAATCGGCGCGCCGCTGTCGGCGATAGAAATCTCGGTGCCGTCGCGCGCGATAAGAGCGGTGTGATTGGCCAGACCCGCGATAGCTCCCGATTCGAGCACCTTTTCAACCGGATTTTCACAGACCTCGCGTGTCTTTTCGTTTATAATATGGAAAACCTTATTGAGCGGCTTGCCGAGGGCCTCTTCATGTTTCCAGCCTGTAAGTTTTTCCGCGACCGCGTTTATAAGAGTTATTTTTCCCTTAATATCCGTGGTTATTACGGCGTCCCCGATAGAACGCAGTGTAACCGCGAGCCATTCTTTTTCCTCGGAGAGCGCCGCTTTCGACAATTTTGAATCCGTAATATCGCGGATTATCGCGATTACAGAATCCTCGTGGCATCTGGCCATGCGGGATTCCCAGACCTTATTAACCCCCGCAACCGGTAATTCGTATTCGTAGATCTGAACTTCATTTGTCTCGAGCGCGTTGCGAATATACCGCATCGTCATTTTCGCCAGAAAGGGGGGCATAACTTCTTCGATTTTTTTGCCGAGAAATCGCTCCGGCGCAACGAATAGTTCTTCCTTCGCGGCCTTGTAACTCAGAAATACTCCCTCCCTCGATAACTGGAACATCAGGTCTGGGATTGCGTTGAAAAGAGCCGCGCTTTCAATTTCTTTAGATTCTAACGATTCCTCCGCCCGAACCCGGCGCGTAATATCCCGCATAACCCCAAAAACTACAACCTCGCCCGGCTTGCCGATAGAAACTGTGTTGACCTCGATTTCAACCGTCTCGCCGGCCTTATTATAAACTGCTATTTGATATAATCCCGGTATATCTTCGCCTCGTTTTCTGGCCAGATAACGCTCGTGCATAAATTTCTTCGCCTCTTCGGTGAAAAAGACATCCACGTCGAAATCCGGCGAAAGCAGTTCTTCATCTGAAAAGCCAGTTATTTCGCAGAATCGGGGATTAACATATAAATATCTGTCATCCTTGCGCATGTAGCTGGCGTCGAAAGATTTCTCGATAAAGACATGGAACGCCTTTTCAATGTCCGCATAATCCTGCGCGGGGATATTTTTCCGCGCTTCCTCGAGTTCGGCGATCTTTGCCCGAAGTTCCGCTATCTCCGCGAGCATTTTTCTATTATCTTTCTTAGAGTTGTTCATAAGTCCTCACCGGTTTTTCAATCGGAGTCCTTCAATATTTTGTCGATCTTCAAGAAGATAAAATAATTCCTAATTATTATTATAATACGGAAATAATGCTTTTTTTCAAGTTTGCGATTTAAAGATACTAACCTGCATTTCTCACAAATGTGATATATTAAGAAACAAATATGGGCCTAACATGAGTATTATCAATATAGGAATAGGGGTCAAGGGGTCAAAGGTTCGAGGGAAGATATTCGATATAAATGGCATGTGCGTTTATGAAACACCCGTAGGGGAGGGTCTGAGACCCTCCCGCGTGGAGATTTTCGATATAAATGG
>DAOWNU010000136.1 GCA_030642425.1 bacterium
GAGGCAAACCAAAATAGCAAAGAAGCGAATATTGGACTAATTGGCGGTTACAATATCCATCGATGGTGTGCATTGGAATTGTGCTTGATGGGAGATCCTGAAACACCTTTCGCTACTCCATCAGGCTCTAAAATGGTTACCGTTGCTAATAATGGTGGTGATTCTCTTAATATAACTGATATTTTAGGAAGAAACCAGGCCGTTACTGCATTCCCGGATTCATTTTCTTTGGCTCCGGGTGAAAATATGGAAGTTATTATAACGGTAGTTTCAGGGGCGTTTGCCTCAAGCGTGATACATGATACCTTATTTTTCGAAAGCAACGACCCTGACGAATCTATAGCCCCCTTATTTATACAGATTAATATATCCGGTGCTCCGTATAGGACAGGCGGAATACCTCCAATTATTGAAGATGTTTTACTTTCAACTGATTCTGTTGTGCACGGAAGCCACACTCTTGTTGCATTCAGTGGTTCTGGTTCAGACCCCGATGGATATATAACCGATTATATGTGGATGGGAACTTTGCCAGAAACTACATACGCATCTTCCTTATCTCCTATGGATTTACCTAATTATTTCTTCTCTAATGAATCGACTTTTACGATAGACATAGATACGATTGCTCCTGGAATGTATGAAGTTATTTTTAGCATTCGAGATAACGACGGTAATTGGTCGGTTCCAGAAATCAGTTATTTGGAGGTTATTTCCAATGTTTTGGAAGTTGAAGTTAATACGGGTTGGAATCTGCTTTCTGTGCCAACAGCAGAAGCGCAACCGTGGACGCTATTTGGCGATATTCCCTACGGCTATGACCCCTCTGTCGGAGATTATTACACATCCGATTCGCTTTATCCGGGCAAAGGCTATTTTGTTCTAAGCATGGCGCCAGATACTGTCGAAATACCTTGTGGCTTATTCTCCTATACGGACACTATACAACCGGGTTGGAACCTGTTAGGTGGCTTAGACCATGCTTCTCCTTCGCACAGTTTTATAACTATTCCGCCGGGTTTAGAGCTATCGCCTTTTTATGGTTGGAATGGAAACTCATATTTTTACACCGATTCGTTGCTTCCCGGTTGCGCTTATTGGTTCTTATCGAGTAGCCACGGGAGAATAACGGTTGGGCCGTAAATCCGTCGCGAAGCGGTTTATTTGAAATAAAATTGAGATAGTTCTTGACTTTATATCGCTCACAATATTTTTTTGGGTTGCGAAATAGGGCGACGCTCCGCGTCGAAAAGTTTTTAAATCGTTCTTTCCATTTTTATGTTCCGTAAGGGCGCGGCGGCGACATGCCCGTCGTGAGATTTGCGTAAATTACAAAACGGGCGCGCCACCGTCGCGCCCCTACGGGAATTTTATAATAAATATTTCGCGAAAAAGGAGATAAAATGAACGGTTTTAAGGTGTGTCACGGGCCGTGAAAGGGCGTACATGCTTGTTGTTACTGGGTTTGCACTTTGTCGAGGGCTTGCTGCACTTTGTCGAGAAGGCAGTGTAGTTTGTCGAGAAGCAATTGCACCTTGTCGAGAGCCTAATGCAGCTTGTCGAGAGGCAATTGCAGCTTGTCGAGAGCCGAGTGTAGCTTGTCGAGAAGGCTCTGCAGTTCGTCAAAAACGGATTGCAGCAAAGCGAAAATGAAAGATTGCCAATATCGGAGTAATCATGAAAAGATTCCTACAAATAACTCTCCTGATAATACTCGCCGTTACAACGGCTTTTGCGGCCAAACCGGATCGGGAAATCCCGAAAGAGGGCGTCGAGATCGAAGGCATAACCTACAACTATCGGGGGCACGCCTATCCGCTCGAACGGATTATGGAGGGCGAATTCTCTATCGAACTCTATTGCGGGGATAACGCCGGCGGCGTGGATATCGCATTTGTTATCGACAACACCGGAAGTATGAGCGGCTCGATCACCGGTGTCAGGGATAATATCTCCGGGCTTATCGCGGAGCTTGATGCTGGAGGATACAATTATACACTTGGCGGAGTCTGCTACGGCGACGCTGTCGCGCCCGATTCCGAGTCCTTCGGCGGCGCCCGCGAGCTTTTCGACGCCGACGGCAATCTCGCAACAGGTTGGCAGATGACCGACGATTTCACCGCGTTCAACACATGGCTGTCCACGATTTCCGGCTGGGGCGGCGCCGACGGCCCCGAAAACAGCCTCTGCGCGATTATGGCCGCCGCGAATAATTACAACTGGCGCGAAAACGCGATTCATATCATCGTCTTTTTCACCGACAATACCTTTTACGAGACGGGAGACGGCTGCGACGGCATCTGCAATTACACGCGCGCCGAGGGTTACGATGTTATTATCGACGGCGGGTTTATTCTCTTCTCTTCGACGAGATCGATTTCATTCGACGCCAGCTGCACCGCGATGAACGACCCTATCGACGCGACCTTCTGGTATGAGAACACAACGACCTCTTCCGGCGGCAACTGGTACAGCCTCGGCACCGCCTGGGATGTTATTTTCGACGACATCATTGTGCTGGTCGATACATTCGAGCTTATCAGCTTCTGTGTTACGAACAACACCGGCGCGTTTATCAGTTCGCTCACGGCGGAAATTATCCCCGGCAGTTGTATTACAATAGTCAGCGATAACCCGCAAACTTACGGCCCGTGGGGTATCGGCGAAAGGCACTGCTATATGTGGCAGATCAACTCGACAGAGGGATGTGTCGGCCCCGAAGCCTGTTTCGATCTGGTTATCTCCGGGATGGGTTTCGCCGACACCGCGCGCGGATGTATTTTTATCCCGGACTGCGGATGCCCCGGGCCTACAGCCGAACTCATCTGTCCGCCCCCCATGGCTATCTCGGCGTGCGATTATCAGGATGTTACGATCCATATCGACGGTGAGGAAAGCGGTGTGGAGGCCGCCGAAATAAGGATCGAGGTTGACGGCGCTGTCTATGAATTCCCGGAAAACATGTCCTTTTCGGACTATGTGCTTCGATACATCCCGCCGGTTCCGTGGCCGCACAACCGGGTCGTGGTCTATAACTTGATCGACGCTGAGGACTCGATGGGCTGCGATCTTCGGGAAGAAGTTTCCGGCGCGTTTATCACCGATTTAGAGCCGCCGGCGGTTGTGCTTTTCGATCCGCCCTGCGGAACCGAATTCGGCGATTCTGTCGAGATAAGCTGGCATATCACGGATATACCCGGCGGAATAAATCAATCGAGCATCGTTATGAGGATTAACGATGTCGCGTATTTGCCGGGAGGAGATAATGTCGAGTTTATCGGAGATTGGACACTCGGATTCCTCGCGGAAGGCGATGTGATATTCCAGGCGAACTCTTTCGCAATCGGCCTTATGCCCGGCGATAATTTCACTGTCTGTCTCGATATTGCGGACAATATTCCCGCGAGCGCGGACTCGTGCGAACTCTGCGGCCCCAACGACACGACAATTTGCTGCGAATACTCGATTTCCCCGTGTGTCGGGCCGGTTGCGACAGTTATTTGCCCGCCCGTAAGTCTCGTCGAAAATACAACTATTTCGGCCTGCCCGTATCAGGAAATAACCATTCTTCTGCTGGGCGCGGACAATCCCGTGAACGAACCGACTATCACGCTTGAAGTCGCCGGAACAGAATATTGCTGCGCCGATATCGACCTGACCTACGCCGACGATATATTGACATTCACGCCGCAAACCCCGTGGGAACACGGCGATACAATAAACTATAACCTCACGAGGGCAAACGACACGCGCGGATGTTCGCTCGACGGGTCTGTCGAGTCATTCTTTGTGCTGGACAACGAGCCGCCGATTGTTTCCGATATCCAGCCGCAGCCGGGATTCGAGTTCACCGGCTTCATGAGCATCGCGATGTGGATTGCGGACGGGCCGGCGGGGATCGATTATGAGCATATCGTTATATCTATAGACAGTATAGAATACCATATCGGGGACGGTTTTTTGACATACGCGGGAAATCGGGAATCCGGTATTGCGACAATATCCGGCCGCCCCGACGAGTTCGAGGTGATTCGGGGGGACACGTTCGAGGTTTGTATCATGGTCGAGGATATGGTCCTTGCGAGCGAAGGCGTGTGCGAACTCTGCGGCCCCAACGATACGGTCTATTGCTATGACTACATGTTCTATCCCGAAACGAACTGCGAGCGGGTGCCGAACCCGTTCACCCCGAACGGCGACGGCATAAACGACTACGAGCAATTCCTTTACCCGGAGATGTATCGGCTGGACGGCGTTATCTCGATATTCGATATCCGCAACATGAAGGTGAAAGAGATCGAGGTCATGCACGGCGCGGGCGCGAAAGAGATGGCGCAATGGGACGGCACCGATTTTTCCGAAAAACTGCTTCCGCAGGGGCTTTATATTTATGTGATAAAGACCGAGAACGAGGTCGTCTGCGAGGGCACAATAACACTCGCCCGATGAGCGGGTTTCGCACTGCAGCGGATGCCACGTTACGGTCGGCAATAACGGAGATGAAATGGCCAAAAACCGGACCGCCCGCAAGATGCGCAAACCAGTATGGGCAAATTGATTTTTCCCTCATCTCGGGCCAACGCAGTTGGCCCCTACAAAACAATTGTGGATAATACGCAAAACGAAATGATTTTTCTTTTGCTGCTAATAGCGGTCATCTGCCTCGCGCAACCCACTATCGAGTGGCAAAAATCAGCGGGCGGAACTTACGACGACCGGGCTTATTCTATTCATCAAACGGGCATCGGCGGATATATCGTCGCGGGCTATTCCCATTCCGATAACGGCGATATTACGGGGCATCACGGAACAACGACATATCCCGATTATTGGATTGTGAATCTCACCTGCGACGGCGATATCTGGTGGCAGAACTCGCTGGGCGGAACCTCCGACGATAAGGCGATGTCCGTCCAACGCTCGAACATCGGCGGATATATTGTGGCGGGATATTCGTATTCCACCGACGGCGACATCACCGGAAACCACGGAGCCTACGACTATTGGATTGTGGAACTCGACCCTTTCGGCATTTTAGTGTGGCAAAAAGCGCTGGGAGGATATATTACCGATAATGCGTATTGCATCCAACCAACAATCGACAGAGACTACGTCGTTGCAGGCTATTCCCATTCAAATAGCGGTGATGTTTCGGGGCATCACGGCACAGGTTTTTTCTCCGACTATTGGATTGCGAAAATCGATTCCGGGGGCGCCATCCAGTGGCAGAAATCGCTGGGGGGAGAGAATGGCGATAACGCTTATTCCATTTGCCAGACGAGTGACAACGGATATATCGTTGCAGGATTTTCCAATTCCGACGACGGCGATATCACAGGACATCGAGGGAGAGACGACTTCTGGATCGTGAATCTCAATCCGGCAGGCATTATAGAATGGCAGAGATCGCTTGGCGGAACCGACAACGACCGGGCTTATTCTGTTCAGGAGACGAACGATTTTGGATTTATCATCGCGGGCTGTTCAGCATCCAATGATAGCGATGTGACCGGAAACCACGGAGGCTACGATTACTGGGTCGTGAAACTCGATTACCTCGGTGAATTACAATGGCAGAAATCGCTGGGTGGAAGCCACGACGATTTCGCTCGATCTATCCACCAAACGAGCGACAGCGGATATGTCGTGGCGGGCTATTCCCGCTCCGATGACGGCGATGTGACGGGACATCACGGCAGCACGGCTCATAATGACTATTGGATCGTGAAAATTAATTCCGTTGGCGATATCGAGTGGGAAAAATCGCTGGGTGGGGATTATAAAGACATGGCATATTCCATTCGCCAGACGAGCGACGGCGGGTTTATCGTCGCGGGTTGTTCTAATTCCATCGACGGCGATGTTATTGGAAACCACGGCAATTACGATTATTGGATCGTCAAACTTGCGCCATACCCGATTGGCATTGGAGAAGCGCCAGCCGCGAGGCCGGAGAATATTGCAATATCCGCCTATCCGAATCCGTTCAATTCGGCGGTGCGAA
>DAOWNU010000153.1 GCA_030642425.1 bacterium
AGAGCTTCTTAACGATATCGGTGTGGATGTTGCCCGCTATTTTTTCCTCGCGCGGCGAATGGAGGCCCATCTCGATTTCGACCTGGACCTCGCAAGAAAAGAGTCCGAAGAGAATCCTGTATTCTATATTCAATATGCCCACGCACGGATTTGCAGCATCCTCGAGTTCGCGGAGAATAGCGGGATCGCGCCGGGAGTCGGCAAAGACGACCTTTCTGCGCTCGAAGAACCCGAGGAGTTGATTCTTGCGAGAAAACTCGCGGTCTGGCCGTTTGTTATACAGAAAGCGGCGGAGGAGAGATCGCCGCACGACATCTGTTTCTATTTGCTCGAACTGGCACGGCTTTTTCATCCCTTTTACGCCAAACATCGCGTGGTCGGGGAAGATAAAGATATAACCCGCGCCAGAGTGGCGCTTTGCCGCGCATTGAAAGGGATTCTCGCTCTCGGTCTTGGAATTCTTGGGATTAACGCGCCGGAGAATATGTGAATATTGAGTATAGTAATGCTAACATGGATTTATAAATAATGTGTTTTGGATTAGTTATAGAATTATATGTTACATAAAACTTTTCTAAACTTAATATATAGAATAAAATGAGGATGGTTTTAAGTAAGTGAAATACAATAGTAATAAATATGCTCTGTTGATTTCAACTGCTTTATTACTTTTTATAGTAATGATAGAATTAGCGGCAATATTATATCTTAACTCCGGTCATTTAGTATATACACTCGATGATCCTTATATACATTTATCTTTGGCAGAAAATATATTTAATGGTCATTATGGTATAAACGCCAACGAAGTATCTGCTCCATCATCCAGCATTCTATGGCCATTTATTCTTGCTCCATTTGCTTGGGCACCTTTCATGCACCATATTCCACTATTTATAAACATATTTTCATCTTTAGGAACATTGTTTTTATTTTGGAAAATATTATTATTAATGTTTTCTCCCAATTCATGGAACATATTGAAAGCAAATACTATTTATACTTTTTTTCTTATTCTATTGATACCTGCAACAAATTTAATAGGATTAATATTTACAGGAATGGAGCATTCTCTACAGGTATTCCTTGTTACTTTAATTATTTGGGGATTAATAAACGATATTCAGAAAAGCAAAATAACATTTTGGTTATTGACAGCTATTATTCTTGCCCCGCTGATTCGTTATGAAAATCTTGCCATATCTATACCTGCATTGTTTTACCTTTTCTTTCGCAGATATCGTAAAACATCAATTATCTTAGCTTGTATTTTAATAGTTTTAGTTGGTGGGTATTCCGCTTTTCTTATGAAGTTAGGTCTTGGATCATTTCCTACTTCGGTTATATCTAAATCATCGATTGTTTCATCGGGGGGCAGCTTAAAGGAATTCATACACACATTAGAAAATAGTCTTCGTAATTCAAGAGGATTATTATTAGCTATTGGTATGCTTTATCTCTTTAGTTACGTATTATTAATAAAAGGAAAAGAAAGAGAAAGATTATTAGCAGGGATTACTTCTATTGCTATTGCGCTGCATCTATTTGCCGGTGAATTTGGGTGGTATTGTAGATATGAAATTTATATATGGGTAGTTGCTATTATTGTAATACTTTTCATAAATAAAGGACTAATATCAAAACAACTTATCGGAGATAATCAAGTTAAATTAGGTATAGTATTTACTTTGTGGATGATATTCCTTTGTGCTCCATACGTTCAAGTATTATTTACAACCCCTATTGCATCAAATAATATCTATGAACAGCAATATCAGATGCATAGATTTATTATTGAATACTACAAAAAGCCGGTAGCAGTAAATGATTTAGGTTATGTATCATACCATAATAATAATTATGTTTTAGATTTGCGTGGATTAGCTTCTATAGACGCTTTAAATTTCAGAGAGGACGAAAATACTCCTGAATGGATGGATAAACTTTCAAAAACTCATAATGTTCAACTTGCAATGATATATGATGAATGGTTTGAAGAAATACCAAAGAACTGGTGTAAAATAGGCGAGCTTCAGATTGGGAAAAAAGTAGTTACTCCCGCTCAGAGTTCCGTCTCGTTTTATGCACTGAATAAAAATGTATATGAAGAAATTACTGAATTAGTATATCAATTTAGAAAAACTTTACCAAATGGAGTCACATTCAAGATAAATAATAATAATAGCTCATAAAAATACATTAAACTATATATAATATAGCATAGATAGAATTGTGTTAAGTATGCTATATATTAAGAATATTTAAAAAATAGATGTATGTTATAGTAAGAAAAATAAGCCTGACCATTTCTCAGTTACGAGGATCTGAGGGGCGGGTGAAATTAGAGTTGGATAAATATTAACGAAACAATTATACAGGAGGAAGAAATGCCGAGAAAAAAGAAAGACCTAAAAATGGAGGGAAAAGTGAATCTCGAAGAACTGAAACAAAAACCAATCGAAGAGCTAATCACAATGGTGGAAACTGCAGGGGTTCAAAACCCCAGCACAATGAGAAGACAGGAGTTGATTTTTAAATACCTCGAAGGGGTTGTCGCGGAAAATGGCACAATACATGCCAGCGGCATACTGGAGGTTCTGCCCGATGGCTACGGCTTCCTGAGAAGCCCCGATTATAATTACCTTCCCGGCCCAGACGATATTTACGTTTCGCCGAGTCAGATGAAGCGTTTCGGCCTGAAAACAGGCCACGAGGTTGCAGGAATTATTCGACCGCCGAAAGATTCCGAAAGGTTTTTCGCGCTGTTAAAAGTCGAGTTGGTCAACGGCGAGGACCCGGATGATTTAAGGCACAAGAGCCTTTTCGACAATCTGACCCCGCTTTACCCCGACGAAAAGTTGAAGCTCGAGAATGATCCTAAGGACGCTTCGACGCGGATAATGGACCTTCTGACACCTATCGGCAAGGGCCAGCGCGGTCTAATTACAAGCCCACCAAAGGCAGGCAAAACGGTTCTTCTGCAGAAAATCGCAAACGCCCTCACTGAAAATCACTCCGAGTGCAAACTCATTGTGCTGCTTATCGATGAGAGGCCTGAAGAGGTTACGGATATGGCTAGGTCCGTAGATGCGGAGGTTATCTCCAGCACATTCGACGAACCGCCCGATCGTCACGTTGCGGTTGCCGATATGGTGATAGAGCGGGCCAAACGGTTAGTCGAACACAACAAAGATGTGATTATTCTTCTCGATTCCATAACACGTCTCGCGAGAGCATACAATTCCGTTGCGCCGCATTCGGGACGAATTCTCACGGGCGGCGTCGATGCCTCGGCCCTTCAGAAACCAAAACGCTTTTTCGGCGCGGCCAGAAATATTGAGGAGGGCGGCAGCCTGACGATCCTCGGAACGGCCCTGATCGAAACCGGAAGCAAGATGGACGAGGTTATTTTCGAGGAGTTCAAGGGCACCGGGAATATGGAGATCGTGTTCGACCGCAGGCTCGCGGACAGAAGAATCTTCCCCGCGATGGATGTTAATCGATCCGGCACGCGCAAAGAGGAACTCCTTATGGATGAATACGAACTCCAGCGCATCTGGCTGCTGAGAAAGATTCTTTCAGACATGAATCCGGTCGAGGCGATGGAATTTCTGAAAAACAAACTGATGCAAACGAAGACCAACGAAGAATTTATGAAGTCTATGGGCGTCGGCTGATACGGTTCGATGGGGCTTAACCTTATAAAAGGTTTTCCGTCAAAACTGCCGGAGGGATTGCTTTTTTTGCCGGACAGCGAAGCAGTCCGCCGGGTCGCTCTGGAGAGGGCCTCGGTCGAGGGCGCCCTTATTGGCCCCGGAACCTTCACCACATGGACATTCCTTTCCGACCTTACAAATCGCCTCGATCTCCCCCCTGCAATCGGAAAATATGAGAGATATTTCCTTATCAAGCGACTTCTCCGAAATTCGGAGTTTTCCGACGGGGCGGAATTCGCGGGGTTTGTCGGGTCGATGGCCAACCTGCTCATATCTCTCCGAAGGGCCGGTATTTTCAGCGGCGACATGTTTCTCGGCTCTATCGTAAAACTTGAACAACGCCATTCGACAATCGCCGGTCTTCTCGATTCCTACGAGAACGCCCTTGAACGCAGGGGGATATCCGACGAAGCGGCCAGATTTTTTGAAACGATAGACGACCTTGCCGCGAATGGCTTACCGCCCGGTTTTCCCGCATATAATAAGGCTTCCGCGTTGTGGTTCGAAGAACTTAAGCCGGTGCAGGTAAAATTTTTCGCCGCGTTCGGGCGCTGGCTCGAGATGGACTATTTTCTTCCCGCCAACGGGGCCTCGCCCACAGGAAAAGAACGGATCGACGCGGCCAATATCGCAACAGATGCGTTCAAAAAATTAGCCTGTGATTTTGATCTGAAGGTGAAAACAATATCCCCAAAGCGAAGGGCGAGAGACACGGACGAACTTATCTCCGCTATCGCAGGCGAAAATAGGTCTTTGCGTTCGATACCCGAATGCGCTATCGACAACTGGCCCGCGCTTACAATACTTGCTGGCAAAAATCCCTCGGAACAGGCCGAGCTTATAGCCTCGACGGTCAAATTCCTTCATCTCGATAGCGGCGTTCCCCTCGAAGATATCGAGATTTTTTCCGAGGACGTTACAACCAACGATATAATCGGGGCGCTGGAAGACCACGGCATTCCCTATATTTCAAATTCCGGCTATTGTATTGCGGATGCCGATTTTGCAGAGCTGCTGAGAAGGTTTTTTGCACTTGTGAACAGCCGGTTTGGCCGGGACGAGTTTTTCCATTTGCTCTCTCATCCTCTTATAGTGCACGAATCCCGAAGCGATTTTGAGGAGATCGCCTGTGAGGCGGGCGTGATAGGCGGGTACCCCGTCGAACAGACATGGCTCGCCCTAATCGGAGATAAAAATCCGGCGGCGGCTGAATTGTCCGAGCTTATTGAAGCCCTCGGAGAACTCGTGAACGACTCGATGAAAAAGGGGAATATCTCCGGCAAATCGTTTTCTTCGATAGTGAAGGCCTTTCTGGACAGGTTCGAGATCGAGGCGGGGATTGCGCGAAAAATTGTGGATTTCCGGGCCGGTGTCGATGCGCTCGAGGCAGAGATTGGAGCCTACAAAAAAACTCTGGATATACTCGATTCCTTTGCCCCCGCTCCTCCCGACAGCTTCGGCGGATTCGCCGGTGCGTTTTTCAGTTTCCTGAGTTCGGAATCGCTGGAAAATCGCGGTGGATACGGCGTTCGCCTTTCCGGTTTCGACATGATATCCCGTTCGGATGCCCGCGTCGCTGTCGTTTCGGACCTCATACAGGGGATACATCCCCCGCCGCCGGTGTCTTTTCCTATGATAAGCCGCGGGGACGCCGAAGAGCTTGGCCTATCTTCGCCCGGTCATTTCCACCGAAAAGATTTCCATCTTCTTTCTTTAATTGAACGGGCGGAATTGACAGTTCTCGTAAGGCCGCTGGCCGAGGACGACGAGCCGCTTCCACCCGCATCGCTGATTGTCTCGCTCGAGCGCGCGCTTGGCGATAATTATACCGAATATGAAAATAAGATGTCGCAAATTTCGGAGAATCTTCTG
>DAOWNU010000099.1 GCA_030642425.1 bacterium
ATTATATTATTTTCTTACTTTTCATATATTTTTGATTATACTCTATCTGTAGTTAGATATATTCTAATTTTAGTTAATTGATATTCTAAATAATTCGCTTGATATTTATAAAAAGTTTATTTATTTTCATTTTTAGTCGGTCGATATTGAAATAATTTTTAAAATAAAATGGAATTCAACCGAAATTATATGAAATTCATTCGACTTAATATAGATATTAACTAACTTATAATGAATATCACTAAACTATAAATAAATATCACTCAACTTAAATTGAATATCAATCGACTATAATTGAATATCAACCAAAAATTATTAGAAATCATCTAAATAAAAATGATTAGTAACCAAAAATATATGAATATTATCGAATGGAACAGGGTAAAAAGGCCATAACCACCAACGATTTATCCAAAACGATAGTTTAGAATGAAAAGATACGAAGAAATCTGAAGAAAATGGCTTATATTGGCCGGGCCAGCCTATCTGACGCCGATACAGACGTCGATTGTATCGCTGGCTTTGGAAGCGGTCATAAGGCTGCTCGCCGCGCGGATAAATTGCTCGATCTCGCGTTCGGGGGTATTGTGAAATTCGCCGTGGCAGATGCCGATACTGACGGTTGTGGGAACCACGGTTTTCGATTTAAGGCGGATCAATTCCGCCACCCGTTTGCCGGTTTTGAGCAGGAATTTTGTGTCGATATTTGGAAAGAACACGATAAAATCGTCGCCGCCGAACCTCGCGGGGATGTCCGACCTGCGGATTCCGCTTCGAAGGCAGTTAGAAACCATCATAAGAACTTCATCGCCCTTCTGATGGCCGTAAGTGGCGTTTAGTTCGCGGAAATTGTCGATGTCCATTATCATAAGGGCGACCGAGTTTTCCTCCCTTTTCGCAAGGTGCATCAGCGGCGTGGTTATCTCGTAAAAGCCCCTTCTGTTCCAGAGGCCGGTCAGCGGGTCTTTCTGGGATTGGATTGTCAGCCGCCTGTTTTCGTCCCACATCCGAAGAAGCGTATCGCTGATCAACTCTTGTTCGAGCGTTGCGGAATTATTTTTGTGCAGGAAATCGATAAGTTTTTCGATATGTCGGCCGTATTCCTCGGAATGCGTTTTGCCCTCGACATTGCGAATGAATTGAAAAAGTCTTTCGAAGGCTTGGTATGCCATGAAAAATTCCAGCCGATAGGCCAGAAGGAACGCGTCGGAAGTTTTCAGGTCATTCTCGCTTTGCTGGAGCAATTTTTCAATTGGCGGTCGCGTCTTTTCAAGCTCGGATAGAATCTCGACAGGCTCGTGGAAAACCTGCGGCATCATCCCCTCGATAGCGAGGTTTATTGTGTGTTCGAGATAGGGAATGTGGTCTTCGAGGTCTTTCGACATCTCATTCCAAAACCCGGATTCGGCTTTGTTTTCGGCGTTTTTGGCGAGGTTCGAATAGATTATTACGCCGGTTTCGCCAATTTTTTTGCACAGGTCGATAATTTTTATCAGTATGTTTTCCGCGCTCATAGGACACCCCCTCGTTCCTTATGCTGTGTGATTTAAATAGCGACGCCATTGCGGTCGAGGCGCAGCGATCTCGATTAAAAATCCACTCCCACGCCTATCTGGATATGCAGCATATCCGTTGTGGATTGCGAGTAATGATATATCACCTCTCCGCCATCCAGCTGCTCGATATCGCCTTCGCGGAGATACTGCGCCTCCCCGCCGGGCATATACATCGCCTTTATGTCGATATACACACGATCCGGCCCTTCGGCATCTTTACTCTTCTTTCCGCGCTGCCATACTTGGAACATCAGCCCGCCGCCGCCGCCGTATGTTACCGCCGTATCGTCGAAATTCGTTGAACTCGCGATCTCATCGCCGTCCCCGATATCGTCGATATGCGTTTCCGTGTAGAGATAATTGATTCCGAACCTGCCCTCGAAATATGGCCTCACGAAGGCCAGCGGCACTCCCGCCTGCAAAAGCAGATGTCCGAAGAAAAGGTTATTCGTCGTGGTCATATCGACGTCGATAAGGCTGACAGTTGTCGAGAGCGGCACACGTTTCGTCTCGGAACCGTAGTTTTGTATCCCGATTCCTCCGCCGATAAGCAGATACGGGTTGTTCGGATAGAACCCAAAATGGCCGCTGACACCGTAGCCGTAGCGATCGACATTGTCCGAGAATTCCCCCTGCGGGAAACCCATCGCAAAATTGAACCCGCCCTGAAACTGGCTCGCCGCGACCACAGAAACCGATAGCAGAAGGACAAATAACAAATGATGTTTTTTCATTTTATCTCCATTTTGTTTCTAAGTAACAAAGCATTCGTCTTTAAGTAAGAAAGCAATTTTTTTCAGAAGGTCAAGGGAAAATAATTCCAATATACAATATTATTAAATATGGATTATATGCTTGACAAACATAATGACCGGCATATATTCACAAATTGTCGGTAATTCGGGGCATCGGCCTCGATAGGAAAGTTGAACCTTCGATTATGGGCGAAATAAAGATCGCAATAGACGGACCCGCGGGAGCGGGAAAATCCTCGGTCGCGCAGGGTGTTGCCGAAAGGCTCGGCTATTTGTATATCGATACCGGCGCGATGTATCGGGCGCTAACTCTTGTTTGTATCGAGAGAAAAATCCCGCCCGGCGACGGCGGGATGCTCGGCGCGGTTCTGCACGATTTCGATATCCGCCTCACGCCCGAAAAGACCTTCATTGGCGGGCGCGATATCAGCGAGGAAATACGCGCGCCGGAGGTCAGCGCGCTTGTTTCCGAAGTTTGCGCTCATCCGTCCGTAAGGCGCGAGATGGTTCGCCGTCAGCGCGAGATGGCTTCGCACGGCGGTATTGTAATGGAGGGCCGGGATATCGGCACGGTCGTTCTTCCGGGCGCCGAATTGAAAATATATCTGACCGCAGGCTCGAGGATTAGGGCTATCCGGCGCGGGAGACAGCTTAAGGCGGCTGGAATCGAGTTTGACCTCGACGAATTGGAGAGGGAGATAATCCTGCGGGACCATAAGGACTCGACGCGCGAGGACAGCCCGCTTCAAAAGGCCGAAGATGCCATCCTCCACGACGATTCGGAGGAAACTCTGGAGGAAAGTATAAACAGCCTTGAAAAACTTGCGCGCGAGCATGGCGCATAACGATTTTGAATTGAAAATTATTAACCATCCTAACAAGGAGCAAGTGAATGTATCAGGAAACCCCCGAGGAGCTAAGACCGGACGAGAACGTCTCGGCTCCCGAACCCGAACCGGTCGAGGAAGACGCCGCTGTTCAAACGACTGCAGAGGAAGAGACCGCGACCGAACCGGAAACGGCACCGGAAACTGAAGAAATGCCGGAAGTAGAAACCACGCCGGAAGATGTAGAAACCGCGGCGGAAGAAGTAGAAACGGCAGTCGAGGCCGTTCAGAATGACGGTGAGGCCGTGGCCGAATCTCCACAGGAAGATGAGACACAAATTCCCGTGGAATCAAAACCGGAATCGGCAATTGAAGAAACCGAACCTGAGACGACTGAGGAGATCGGGTCCGTGATTGCAATCGAACCGGAGACGGCTGAAGAGATCGAGTCCGGGATTGCAATCGAGCCGGAGACGACTGAAGAGGCCGAGTCCGAAATGCCGGTCGAACCCGAACCGGAAAAAGAAGTTCCGGCGGAAATTGTTGTGGAAGAGGAAATAATCCTCTTTTCCGAGGGCGATATTCCAGATGAAGATGAGGAGGATGTATTCGGCGGCGAATATTCTACGGAAGAACGCAGGGCTATGCTCGAACGCATGGAAGAAACAATGACCTCGCTCAAAGACGGCGAGCTTATCATGGGCAAAATACTGCGTATCGGCGACGACGAGATCGTTGTGGATATTGGCTTCAAGTCCGAGGGTATCGTCTCGAAGAGCGAATTCAACGAAGAAATAGAGGTGGGCGACGAGATCGAAGTCTTCCTCGAACAGCTCGAAGACGAAAACGGTCAGGTAGTTGTTTCGAAGCGCAAGGCCGATTTCATGAAGGTCTGGAGAGATATACGCGAGGCTTACGAGAACGGAACGATGATGGCGGGAGTGGTCAAACGCCGTATAAAGGGCGGCATGGTTGTAGATATGATGGGCGTCGATGCCTTCCTTCCGGGAAGTCAGATCGCCTTGAGACAGGTTCCCGATTTCGACGCGCTTATCGGCGAGAAGATGGAATTCCGCGTAATCAAGCTCAACAAGATGCGAAGAAACATCGTTGTGAGCCGCAGGGTTGTTCTGGAGGAGGAACGTTCCTCCCGCCGGGGCAAACTTCTCAACGAGATCGAGGAAGGCCAGATCCGCGAAGGCGTTGTGAAAAACATTACGGATTTCGGTGCATTCATAGATTTGGGCGGCCTCGACGGGCTGCTGCATATAACCGATATGTCCTGGTCGCGCATCAAACACCCCACCGAAATACTGAAGAATAACGATGTTTTAAACGTCAAAATCCTAAAATTCGACAGGGAAAAAGAGCGTATTAGCCTCGGTCTCAAACAACTCACCGAATCCCCGTGGGTAAAGGTCGATGAGAGATTCCCCGAAGCTTCGCGCATACGCGGCAAGGTTGTGAATATCACCAAGTATGGCGCTTTTGTCGAATTGGCAAAGGGTATCGAGGGATTGGTTCATGTCTCCGAGATGTCGTGGACAAAACACATCAATCATCCTTCCGAGATAGTGGCGCTCGGTGACGAGATCGACGTTATTGTGTTGAACGTCGATAAGGATAATCAAAAAATATCCCTCGGGGTCAAGCAGCTTAAGCCGGATCCGTGGACTCTTCTGGCAACAAAATCACCCCCGGGAAGCCATCTGCGGGGCAAGGTCCGCAATCTTACCAGTTTTGGGGCCTTTGTGGAGATCGAAGAGGGCATCGACGGTTTGGTGCATATCTCCGATATGTCATGGACAAAGCGGATCATGCACCCCTCCGAGATCATTCACAAGGGCGATGAAGTCAACGTGGTCGTGTTGAATATCGATTCGGATAACCACCGCGTTAGTTTAGGGCTGAAACAACTCGAAAAAGACCCCTGGCCGGAACTCGAGGGCAGGTATTCCGTGGGACGCGAGACCGAGGGGCGTATCGTTCGCCTGACCGACCGAGGAGTTACTGTCAAACTTCCCGACGAAGTAGAGGGGTTTGTGCCGGTGACGCAATTGGGCAAGGAACTCAATCGACCGCAGGAAGCCTTTTCCGAGGGCGATCTGCTTCCGCTGAAAGTGATTGAATTCGATATCGCAGAGCATAGGATCGTGCTCAGCGTGAACGCCTTTTTCGAGAGCAAGGAAGATAGCGATCTCGACAGTTTCCTGACTGCTCATCCCACGCAGACAGTTACTTTACGCGAGGCGCTTGGCGAGGCTTTCGAAGGTTTTGCGGAAGAGGAAGCCGGTGTAATACCGGAAGAATCCGCCGAATCCGAGGGCGAAACTGAAGCTGTCGAACCCGAGGCCGAAGTTGAAGCTGAAACTGCCGAACCGGAGGTCGAAGTGGAGATTGAAATCGAACCTGATAAGGTCGAAGAGGAAATTCCCGCTGAACCGGAAGCCGAAGCCGAAGTTGAAATCGAAGTTGTCGAGCCGGAGGTCGAAGTGGAGCCGGAGATCGAGCTTGAGAAGGTCGAAGAGGAAATTCCCGCCGAACCAGAAGCCGAAGTTGAAGTCGAAGCTGTCGAGCCGGAAGTCGAAGTGGAACCGGAGATCGAGCCGGAGAAGGCCGAAAAGGAACTTCCCGCCAAACCGGAAGCCGAAGTTGAAGCTGCCGAGCCGGAAGTCGAAGCTGTCGAAACGGAGATCGAAGAGGAGCCGGAAATCGAGACTGAGAAGATCGAAGAGGAAATCCCCGTCGAACCGGAAGCCGAACCCGAAGTCGAAGCTGAAGCTGCCGAACCGGAGGTCGAAGTGGAACCGGAAATCGAGCCTGAAAAGGCCGAACCGGAAGCCGAAGTCGAAGTTGCCGAACCGGAAGCTGAATCGGAAGTCGAGGAAGAACCGGAGATTGAACCGGAAGAAGAAAAAGAACCGGAAAGCGAAGATTCTTAGAATTCCGATGGCCGGTAACGATAGAAAAGTAAAGGTGGCCGCACGCCGGTTGTTTCTGGCGGCGGCCATCCTCTTTTTTATTTCGGGTTCGATGTTTGCCGGACCTGCCGTGAGACTGGGAGTGGAAGGCGCTTTCACCTCACAGTCGATTTTCGAGCAAAGTTCCGCCGAGTTCAACGGGGCGCTTTTCGCCGAGTTTTCACGGAATTACCTATGCCCTTGGCATCTCGGAGCGGGCGTGCGAGTTAATTCGTTCACAGTGGACGACCTCGGCTATCTGCTTGCTGCACCGGAAGTAAAAGCTATTTACCTAAAGAGCTTTTCTCCACGTTTCGGTCTAATCGGCGATATAGGAGCGGGTTACTTCATTTCAAACGTCGCCGAAATTGACGACGGTTTCTATGCAAGGTTCGCTGCAGGCTTTGTCTATATGCCCCTCCCGGTGTTTAATATAAGGTTCACGGTGTCGTCGATGCCGGTAAAAACGCCGACCGATGAGTCTTTTATGAATTTTGGAGCGGGAATTGGTGTTACATATCTGTTCGGTTTCCCGGATTCGGATAGGGACTGGATTGCGGACGATATCGACACGTGCCGGAAAACGCCGCGAGGCGCAAAGGTCGATGCAAAGGGATGCGCTTTGGACTCCGACGGCGACGGTGTTTTCGACGGACTCGATAAATGTCCGGATACTCCATACGAGGCGTTTGTCAACTCCACCGGCTGCCCGACAGACTCCGACAACGACGGTGTGTTCAACGGTGTCGATAAATGCGACGACACGCCCGAAAATATTAAGGTCGATTCTTACGGATGCCCGAAAGAC
>DAOWNU010000135.1 GCA_030642425.1 bacterium
GGTCGAAACAATCCCGGTGAACAATTCCGTAGGGGACGGGTCTTCCGTCCCGTCGTCGAACGGGCGCGGAGACCGCGCCCCTACAGAGATCATCTGGCAACCCGACGAATCCCTTGGTTCGGGCATCTTTCTCGTCCGGGCGAATATTGGCAATAAATCTGCGAACACGAAGGTCATTTTCATAAAGTAGGACACTATGGCTAAACTCAATGTTTCCGCGAATCGTATGGAGAATCTTAAGCTCAAGAAGCGTCTTGGGCTTGCGAAACGCGGGCATAAGCTCCTCAAAGACAAGCAGGACGAGCTTATGCGCAATTTTCTCGATCTTATCGACACGATCCGCGGCCTGCGCAACCGGACGGAGGACGTTCTGATTGCGGGGCTGCAGCGTTTTACTATGGCGACTTGCGAGCTTTCGCCCGACCGGCAGAAACAACTTTTCGCGTATCCGGGCGTCAGATTTCAACTCGAAGTGGAAACGAAGCGGTTGATGAACCTGCGCGTGCCGGTATTCAAGTCCAGCATCGAGGGCAACCCGCTGGCCTATTCTCTTCGCGAGACCGACCCCGAAGTCGATTTCGCGTTGCGGGAAATAGCCGCCGCGCTCGAATTGCTGCTCAAACTCGCCGAGGCCGAGAAAAAGATGTCCCTTCTCGCCGACGAGCTCGACAAAACGCGCCGCCGTGTCAACGCGCTCGAATACATACTGATACCCGATTTGCGGGACACGATAAAATATATCACACAGAAGCTCGACGAGCTTGAAAGGGGGAATCTTACGAGGTTGATGAAGGTTAAAGAATTGATCGAAAAGGAAAGATAAAATCTCAAAAAGGGGATAAAATGAAACACAAGGTAGATAAAATACTTCTGCCGACCGATTTTTCGGAACACGCAAAGTTCGCGGTTCCGTGGGCTGTCGATCTGGCCATTCGATATGGCGCGGAGCTTCACGTGCTCCATGTTTTCGACGAAAACGCAATGGACCCGCTTTTCTTCACTTATGGCGGGAGTGCCGAAGAGTATTTCAACAATGTCCGCGACGGTTTCCGGAAAGAGGTGGACAACTATCTCGAGGGCGCCGACATATCCGGAATAACGCTTGTTCCGGTTCTGGCCAACGGCAATCCGTTCGTGGAGATAGTGAAATACGCGAAAAAACACGGTGTGGACATAATCGTTATGGGCACTCACGGCCGCACGGGAATGGCACACATGCTTCTGGGCAGTATCACGGAAAAAGTCGTTCGCAAGGCCCATTGCCCCGTGCTGACAGTTCGCAGCCCGGAATTCGAGTTCGTCCCACCGGCATAAGTCGGCAGGCACCGGCAGGGCCGGAGCCGGGGTTGCCCAAAACCTGACAAGGCGGTTTTTGGAATATAGTAAGCCCCTTAAGGATGGAGCATGTATGGGTTGACCGCGTTTTATTGGATATAAAATATTCACTTCATGAGAGTGAACGGCGTTCGCCTGTGTGTTGCGGTGGGAAGAAAACTTTTTCTGGAACTGCTGGGTTAGGAGGAACTGTGAGATTTAGCCCCGGCGAGAATACGACAGGCCCTTTCGCTGGATTCTGCAGTGATATGCGCGCCCTCGCAACGACAGGAGTCGGCAGCGTGGGTTCGGGCGACATGCTCGATGCCCTCACGGGTGCGAAAAGCCGCGACCTTCTCGGTAACTTTCTTATGTTGAGTTGCACGTTTCATTATTACAATATTAATATAGCGATTTATGACGCAAATGCAAGCGGAAATTATGTCTCCGCCGATTAGTATAATACTCCAGAAGTCTCTTTTCTCTCGTTATGCCGCAGTGCGGTGTAATGAGAAAAGGCTCTTTCCTTATGGAGCCTACTATATTCGTCGAACCGTCTTGTCCGGTTCGACGCAACCTCATCCGCGGGCATTGCCCGCTATTCGCAATTCGATAGGAGCATTCGAGCGATACTTTCCGCGAGAAAACTCGCGGGCTTATAACAGACTTTCACTCCGTGACGCTCGCCGATAAGAATTCCACGGTCGGTCATTACCCGCAGGTGTTGGCTCACGGTCGATTGCGGCAGGCCCATTTTCTCGGCAAGGTCGTTGACAAAACACTTTTTGTGCATCAAACAGGCCAGTATTCTCAGCCTGTCGGGGTGCCCCAGAACCCGGAGCATCCCCGCAGTTTCTTCGAGCCGCTTCTTTTTCTCTTTATCGTCCATTATTTCAGAAAGATGACCTTTGTTGATGAGACTTCATCCCCGATTGTTGCCCTGACCAGATAGACACCGGAACCGACCGATTCTCCGGGCCGCCAAACAAATTCGTTTATCGGCGCTCGATTATCGATGTTCGGTGTTCCCCCTCGACCCCTCGATCCCTCGAATCCTTGAACCCTTTTTCCGTTTATATCGAATATTTCCACTTGAACCCTCGAATCCTCGACCCCTCGAACCCTTATCTTCACCGCCGAATTGAACGGGTTAGGATATGATGTCAGCGAGAATGATGCAGGTTTATGTGACTCTTCGGTCAAATGCCCGCTGTCGATATAGTAGATAAGCGCGACATCGTCGATATACCAACCGTAATGGCTAACATAGTTGTCGGCGCCCATAACGAAGCGCAATTCGACAGTCGCGCCGGCATAAGGGGCAAGGTCGAAGACCTCGTATTTCCAGCCGTTGCTCATGCTGGTAAATACGCTGTCGCCGCCGACATAATCGTTGTGGCCGTAAGCCACGCCGAAATAACCTTCGATTGGACTTATCACCGTCCACGACACGCCGGAATTGGTGGATATCTGCACATTCCCGCCGTCGTAAATGCTATCCCCATCCGGGGCCTCGAAAGCGAACCAATGCATGAACGTGAATCTGGGTATATCTTCCGCGTCGGGAACGATTATCGGGGGAAGCGATAGTATGGATTCTCGATTATTGTGATAGGACGAATCGAGGCGCGTGCCCCACAGGTTGACGCCCGAATAGGCATTTTCCGGCCCTACTCCGGGGACTCCGTATTCCCAATCGCCCGTTGAAGAAAATCCACCGTCGCCGGACTCGAAATCGAAAAGGTGCACGAAATGGGGAGTTCCGCATATAAACGAGGTTGAATCGTTTGTCAGATGTCCGCTCGTATCGCGTATCTCGAAATGGATTTTCACCTGATCGCCCGGATCGAACCGGCTCGGGTCGAGGAATATTTCGAAATAGGTTGTGTCGTAGCCCTGAGACAGGATCGGGTCCGCCCAGGCGGTGTCGGTTAATATAGCGATCCCGGTGCCTTCGGGGAAAGCAAGAACGTATGGTAAGGATGTTTCCCAGCCGAGGTTCTCCAATTCTATCATAAGGTGGAAATTTTCGCCGGGGTCGGCGTAGCCGCTCGTGTCTCCGGTGGAATCGTTAATCCAGGCTTTGGTCATAAATGATGCGCTTCCGGCGACCTGACAATTGACGATACAGGCGGGCCTGTTCTCATCGACGAGTGGCTGTTTTCTCTCGAGGTCCGGCCAAAAGCCGTCTCCATAGCCGCCCACCTCCGGGGTGATCGCGAGTATCATAGCATGAGCTACTGTGTCGCCGTAGAACCAGTCGTCGGTGTCGCCGTTGGTGGGATAAATCGTTGTCGAACCGGGGCCGTAAATATAGCCGTTGTTCCGGGCGTAACGATAGGCAATTCTGAGGAACCAGTCGTTGTCCACACAAAGCTCCGTCGTATAGCCCCACGGGGTCAGATAAAGGTTGCTATAGCTGTGGAAACTTATGCTCGATTTGAATTCACGCGAGTCGTATAGCTCCAGTATTGCCTGAGTTTCCGGCTCGCTGGCGGCGCTTGGGCCGCGGTAAGTTTGGTCTGCGGTTTCGGGAGAGCTGCCAGTATCGTCGTAGCCCCACATGAACGGGAAATTCCGGTTCAGATCGACTCCCCAGGTTCCGTCGCCGTTATTTCTGCGGTTTTTTCTCCACATTCCGCCGCCGGAGGGGTTTGTTAATTCATTATGCCTGTAACCGTCGGGGTTCATGAGCGGGACGAACCATATCTCGCGGTGATCCACAAGGTGAGTCGCGCGGTCGTCGATGCCATAGTTTTCCATCAGCCACTGCGCGAACTGGACGATTATCTCCATCGTGATAACCTCCCGGCAGTGGATGCCGAGGCCGACGATTGTCTCCGGTTCGTCCTCGTCAACATCGACATTATCCGATATCTTTATTACCCAGATAGCATTGCCGTTGTGGCCGCAGCCAATAGACTCCGGCTCGGAGACGAATAGAGGATACTCGTCGTGAAGCGAATCGAGCGCGGCTTTGATCATCGCGTAGGTGCGCCATCCCCCCATGTCCATGGTGGAATCGAGTCGGCGGCGGTAATAATCCTCCATATCCGGGATTATCACCCGATATGGGATGTCCGCAAAATCGAGGTCCGCGAGACGGCTTTCTGGGAGAGCATATTCCGCCCATACGCCGGGGCGCGCGTGGATTATTTCATCCCCGATTTGTTGAGTATATCCCCAATCGACGCGGATTTGCGAATATATCTCCGCCTGTTCGGCAAGGACGCCCCCCGCGATAGAGAGAAACATAATCATAATAATAAATGCCCCGCCCGTGCTAAGCGTTTGAAAACGCTTCACATGAAGCCTTTGAAAGGGCTTAGGCTTTTCCGACCGTTTATTCATCTTTGCACTCCGATAATAGTTTGTTTGATTGAATCGGTTCGCATTCCAACGCGTTCTCGATAACATCGTCCATATTGTCCACGAATACGAACTCGATACGTCCTTTAATTTCTTCGGGGATATCTTCCATGTCCTTTTTATTTTGTATCGGGAGCAGAATTCTTCGGATACCCGCCTGATCCGCGCCGAGGACCTTTTCTTTCAGGCCGCCGATTGGCAAAACCTCGCCCCGGAGCGTTATTTCGCCGGTCATTGCCGTTTTTTCGCGCATAGGCCGGTGCGTGAGGAGGGAGGCGAGACAAACGGCCATTGTGATCCCCGCGGAAGGGCCGTCTTTCGGGATTGCGCCGGCGGGGACGTGAAGATGGATGTCCAGTTTGCCGAAATCGTCTTCGATATTGAGTTCATCCGCTTTCGAGCGTATCCAGCTCAGTGCGGCTTGCGCGGACTCTTTCATAACATCGCCGAGGTGCCCGGTCAAGATCAGAGTTTTATTCCCCGGCATCGCTGTGGCTTCGACCACGAGGATAATGCCTCCCGTTGGAGTCCATGCCAGACCTATCGCCATTCCCGGAAGCATCTTTTCCGGCAGCCTGTCCTCGATATAGTGTTCCGGCCCCAGGTATTCCCTGATCCTTTTCGGTGTGATTGTCGCCTTTTTTCTTTTTTCCTCGGCAATTTCGGTTGCCACTTTACGGCACAGTGAGGCTATAGTCCGGCTCAGATTGCGGACTCCGGCCTCGCGTGTGTAGTTTTCGATTATGTCCTCGATAGCCCCGTCGGTGAACACGATTTGGCTGGCGCTAAGACCGTGGGCCTCGCGTTCTTTGTCGATAAGGAAGTTTATGGCTATGCCCTTTTTCTCGATAGGGGTGTATCCCGGAAGGCGAATCGTTTCCATGCGGTCGAGAAGAACCCGCGGAATAGGGTCGATATAGTTTCCGGTGGCGATAAACATAACCTTCGACAGGTCGAACGGAACTTCGAGATAGTGATCGACGAATGTATGATTTTGCTCCGGATCGAGGACTTCGAGAAGGGCCGAGGCGGGATCGCCGCGAAAATCCTGTCCGATCTTATCGACCTCGTCGAGCATGAAAACGGGGTTGTTCGATCCGCACCGCTTGATCCCATGAATAATGCTGCCCGGCAGCGCGCCGACATACGTCCTTCGATGCCCCCCTGATTTCGGCCTCGTCGCGCATCCCGCCGAGGCTCATGCGGTAGAATTTTCTGTTCATTGCCCTCGCGATACTCATCCCGAGGCTCGTTTTGCCCACACCGGGCGGGCCGATAAAAAGCAGTATCGGCGATCTGGCGTCCGGCTTAAGTTTGCGGAC
>DAOWNU010000456.1 GCA_030642425.1 bacterium
AGACCCAGTTCGATTTCAATATCGTTTCGAGCCACGTCGAAAAACCCATCGAATCGCAGAACGAGGCAATTCCCTGCCCGCAGACAAAAAAGTTCCCGCCGTCGTCGAGAAAGGCGCCGATGGCCGCAGTGTCGGGAGCGGTGAAAATATTTTCGTAATCCCCGGCGGTGAACCAGATAACGGCATCGTAATCGGCCATTTCAGCCGGCGTCACCACGCCTTCGGTGCGATGATAAACGTGCGCAATTCGACCGATATTGCACAGCGAAGCCGCGTAAAAATCCTCGTAATTAGCCCCTACGTCGTCATCGACCAGAAGAACATCCGGATTTTTCGCGGCCCAATAGACAACAGTGTCCGTCCGCCCCGCAGAAGATGAACGGACGGTGAAAGTCAGCGGCCCGAAGCCGTCGCCGGCGGGATAAACGTGCACGGACACTTCGATATCCCTGCCTCCCGCGACGTCCACATCCGCCTCGTGCAGGTAACAGGATGCCCCCACGCAAAAATTCGCCGACCATCCGTCGGGCAGGCCAGAAGCATTTAATGTAATATGATATGTGTCGCTGCTCGAGCCGGTGTTGCAAAGGTTTCCGCCGCCGAGCGGGACCTCGATTACGCCGCTGTCGAGAACGCCGGAAAGCGTTCCGGGGTCAAAAGTGAAGTTGAAGTCGGTAGTTAGCAACTCGATCTCTTCCGCGCCGAAGATCGTTATTATCGAACAAAATAATGTAAGCAGTATAGTTGCGAGAAGGCCCCTCATATTTTTCTCCAAAGGTTAATGCGGAAATGAATAGCGCCTATTTAAGAACCTTGAACAGACGCTGATTCCTTATAATAAGGATAAATACTGAAGGTCAAACAAATAATTCCGTTCGGTAAATTACAAGGGGTCAGAGGGTCAGAATTCGAGCCTGCAGGGGGAACAAAGAATTTGCTCGCCGGGAATATAGACGCCGTCGCCGTCCCTCTCGAACCAGGCCACGAGAGTGTAATCGCCCATATCGAGGTCCTCCGGGACGACGAAATCGATATCGAAGAATTCCGTCGCGCCCGCGTCGATAGTAAAAGTTCCGGTCGCCGGATGAATCGACATTCTTCGCGGAATGTTGTGAAAATAAGTCATGCCGTTGCTTCCGGGCGGCGAATCGAAATGGCGAAAATTTTCCACAACTACAAGACGAACGATACCGGTTCCCGCCGTGCCGAACGAAGCGATCCAAACCCTCGCTGTGGAAGTCCCAGTCGCTCTGCCCCAGAGCTTAAAATCGCCAACCTCCGATTCTTCCGCGAGCGCGTTGGAAACATAGGTTCCGATAACCGTGGTCGAAGTCGGATCGGGCGTTTCCTGACCGGCGACAAAGACTTCGGGCATCGCGGCGACACCGTAATATGCGCCCCTGCCGTCGTGCATGACTGGATTATCCTCCCGGAACGGGTCTATCCCGGCAAGCTGTGGGTGCCATTCGAGGGCCAGAACGGAATCGTCGTTGGCCTCGAGAACACTCGCTACAGCGGCGGCGGCGTTCGGGCAATTGATACAATTAACATGGGAGAACTCTTCGATAAGCGCGACCCGTTTGAAATCGAGGACGAACTCAAGCACGGAAACCGCGCCGGAAATTACATCGATTGTTTCCGGCAAGGTAGGCGCAAACGACCAGCCCGAAATACTCACAACATGTTCCCCGGCGCCGACCGGAATCGTGTCGAGCGTCCATCCCGAAGGCGCGCCGTCGATATAGACCGGAACATCCTGAAAATCCGCGTTCACAACGATATAGCCGGTATCGGAAATTGCCGA
>DAOWNU010000271.1 GCA_030642425.1 bacterium
GCCGATAGTGGCGTTCCCGCGAAAGCCCTCGATAGGGCCGGTGCGCCCCCAGATAGCCGTGTCCCGGATGAGCGAGAGCTTCAATGAAGTGAACGTGCCGCAGCGTTCCGGCTCGAGATCGGCGAAATAGGATTTTTCGGAATAGGTTAGGTAGCCGGTGGCGTCCACGCGCACGAAACGGTTCAGCGGATAGGCGACAGTGCCGAGCATCCCGAAAGACTCTTCGGAGAAACTTAAATCGTGGGGGTTGTATCCTTCGGTGTAGAAATGGAAACCGCCCGCGCCCCATGTCGGCCGGTCCTGTATGTCGTAATATATCGCGGCGACGTTCAGGTTTCGCAGAATATCGCTCCAATCGCCGAACTGGTCGTAAATCATAAAATAAATCTGCCTGTCGCCGAGCATGTCCGAAAAGATTCCCTCGATTCCGCCGCCGGATTCCATCGATGAGCTGGTCGAGATCGCCCCCTGCGCGACATCGAATGAAAGGTGCGTGTCGTGGCCGATTTTGCCCGATGCGACTTCGCTGCTGAGCTGGCGCGGCTCCCAGCTTTTAACCCATTTGCTCCAACCGGATTCGTTTTGGCCGAATGCCGTATCGCCCGCGAGAACGATGGTTTGATAGCCGGTTTTTGTATAGACCGTCGCGAGGATGCTGTCTTCTCCCCATTGTGAAGGCTCGAAAAGCCCGGTCAGTATGTTTGTCCGCTTAACGATCCTGTCTTCATCGGGAACTAACTCCCAGATATTCTGGATACCGTCGTCGTGGCTCGTGGAGAACAATATTCGGCCATTCTCGCGCACGTAAGGCTGACAGCAATTGCCGCCGATCCCCTCGAGTATTTCGATTTCGCCGTTATCGATAGAAACCCGGCAAATTCCCATTTCGTTTTGATTGCCGCCTTTCACGCGGTCGCTTGCGAATACGATGTGGTCGATAGAGAATGCCGGGTCGAAATCGCCGTAAATGTCGCCGGTAAGCCGTGCAAGGCTGTCCGCCTCGATGTCGTATAAATAAATATCGGCAAAGCCGTCGATTCCGGTGCCGGTAAAAGTAACCCGCTCCGGGGCCGCGTCGATTTGCGGGCTTCCGATTCCGGGAACTCCGTCGAATGAGACCTGCCTGAGAATTCGTCCGGTTTCGGCATCGACGAGAGTGAGCGCATCGCCGCCCTCGACCTTTATACTGAGCGCGATTACGCCGTTCTCCGAGACCGAAAGGCCGTTTCGGAACAAATGCATCTCCTCCATATTCTCATCCAGCCCCGCGCGGATTATCAAAGAATACTTTCCGCCGCCGAGTTTATAGACGGCGGCGTAGCCCATTCGGGTCGATTGGAGGACCACGGAGCGGAGAGAATCCCCGCAAAACCGGTGGGCGACGGGGGAGAGGCTGATGCCGTCCTTTTTGCCCGTCAGTATCTTGCCCGCGTCTCCGGGAAGATCGCCGGTGCCTATCATCGGCCAATATTTTTCCTTTTCGGCGATTTCCCATCTGCGGCCCGCCTCGTCGAGCGTTATTCCGAAATGTGCCTCGAACAGCTCGTCGAAATAGCGGAAATCGTGCATGTCCTCGACAACGCGCGCGACACGGCCCTCGCCGAATTCGCCCGCGAGCCAATTTAAAAAACACTCGGCCTCTTTATACATCTTGAACGAGCCGAGGATGCTGTATATCTGCGACAGCGGCACAAAATCGCCCTCGAGAAGCGCGGAGCGGATAACCATCTCCATCTCTTCCGAAGTCCGCTCGGAGAAATGTTCCGCGAGTCCCTCCTCGAACCACAGCGGCAGGAAATTCAGGAAAAATAGCTCGTGGGCGTCGTGGACGAATGTGTTTTTGTGCATTATGAACGCGTGGACAAGCTCGTGTTTCAGCGTGTGGCGGAAATCGCGATAGCGGCCGTTGTATGGCAGCACGACGCGCCCCTTGAAATATTCCGTGAAACCGCCCACGCCTTCGGGAAGAATCCAGGGGATCGTGTTCGTTTCCTGAAAGAGATTCGGCGACGGATACACTATCACCGGTATCCGCGCGCGCGGGACGAAGCGGAAATTGCCGACGTGGTCTTCCCAGTTTTTCTCGACCTCGTAGGCGGTGATTCGCGCGAGTTCCTCCTCCTCGGCGAAAAAATAAATATCGAAATGCTCCGTCCGGAGCCGCTGCCAGTCGTAGTCGGCGTATTGGATTTTATTTTTTCCGAAGTAATACTGCCCGTGCAGCGACAGCGCGAGCAGAAGCAAAACGCCGATTATTACTGTTCGGCGATATTGGCTTTTTGGGACGCTCATTTAGAAAACTTTTTCACAGTTACGGGTTATTGAATTATGCCGGTCGAAAAAATGAATTCGGCCGCATCACAATCATTTCTAAAACTATATAATATTGATAGGATTGTCAACGCCTTTGCAGTCGAAACGTGAGATTCTCTCGCCACTCCGGTCGGCGGGCGCCACGCGGCGCCGCGTTCGTGCTCAACCGACTTCGTCGGATTCGGCGGGCAATGCCCGCAGATGATGTGCTCAACCGACTTCGACGGATTCGCTCCCTGCTTGCCCTGAGCGGAGCCGAAGGGAGCTTGTCGAAGGGAGCTTGCTTTTGCCAACGAATTTATCCCCCCTGTCCTTCGGACATCCCCCCTTATCAAGGGGGGAGCGTGGAATCAGAAACCCCCTTGATAAGGGGTTGGATTGCGAAAGCAATCCGGGGGGATAAAAAAAGGCGGCCTCCTCAGCCGCCTTACTATATTCCGAAAACCGCTTTATCCGGTTTTCGGCAACCTCCGTTGTAGGCCGATTGCCTCCGGCGCGTGCCGGTGCCTACTTAAACATATTCCATCACAAGCGGCTCTCCGAATTCGCCCTCGACACCGTTCTCATCGACGCCGCAAAGCCAATAGACATAGACATTCCCCTGCTCGATATTCGTATCGGTGAGAAGCGGCTCGGTGAGGCCTGTTTCCACCGGATCGACCGGGCGATTTTTATCCGGGTTTCCGAGAGGCGCTTTTGTGCGATAGAGATTATACGTAATCGCTTTCAAGAGCAAATCCCACGACAGATTGAAAAGCGGCATCGGGAATGTCATGAACACGGCCACGAAATTGGCGACCGCTTCGGGCCATTCGGCCTGCCCCGGCTCCGGCTGACCGGGAGTGTGTATCTGCGACTTCGGGACGAAACCCATGTCCTCCAGACGCGGGTCTTCGTAGTCCCAAACCGCGACAGTCCAATTGAAACCGCGCGAAAGCATGCGGTCGCCCTTCCTGCGCTCGATTTCCTTGAGCTTGCCGACATGCATCTGCTCGCGATGTTCCACTTTTTTGGCGTCCAGCGCATCCGAAAGCTCCTCCGCGACCGTGCCGATCTCCTCGAAAGGCGCGGCTGGTAACGCGTAAGCCGAACCGTCCGCGATATACTGCGCGTTCATTTTGGCCATCTGGCGGCCCAGTTTCACCAGCGCCTCGACGCCGTCGGGTATCTTGCCCTCGACTCCAAAATCCCGCCGAATATCGTGTTCCTCGATGCCCTCGACCTCGATCTCGTAGAGAACCGAGTTGACGAAATACCGACCGGCGACCATCAAATCCTCGAGCTCGTTCTGGAGCGTATTAATCAGGCCGGTTGCGGCCTCGACATCGCCTTTTTCGTCCTCGTGCTGAAATTCGAGCGCCTTCCACGTGTCGAGATGCGACGTGATATCCGCGACGAGCGTGCCGCGAAAGGCCAATTCGACGCC
>DAOWNU010000158.1 GCA_030642425.1 bacterium
ATCGAGACCGAGGCTCTCCCCGACATTCCGCACGAAACCGGTCGCCACCGACAGGTATTCGGTATTTGCGAAAACAGAAAGTTTAGCGATTTTTCCCTGTGTGATGTCTTTCATACCCATTTTTTCTCCATTTGATGATTGTTATCGCCTACAATAATCCTGTCATTGTGAGCAACTGTTAGTTGGCGCGGGCCGATTGAAGGGAAAATTTCTCGTATTCCGTTGGCATTTAATACCTTCCTTCTGTTTTAGTAATAATTTACTTTAAGCCTGGCACAACCTTTTTTGAGAAAAACCGACTTGTTTTGGCCTATCACGGCCTTTTTTACGAAAAACACGCAACCGATTACGACCGGCACTAAACAATTTACGTCTATCACGTCCAATTTTACGACCGGCACGTCCCATTTAGCGCCCATCACGACCTATTTTGCATCCGTCACGGCTTTTATCGGGTCGGGCACGGCTTTTATCAGACAAAAGACACACTCTCACGGCCCTCTACACACCCCAAAACCGCTCATGTTAGCTCCTTTTATCAAACGATGGTTGAAAGAACAATGAAGAATATAAGGAGATCCGGAACGAGTAAGATTATTCGTTTATGAAACCAATCTGAATGTTTTTATACTTTGATAGTTTATCGTCTCGTAAAGGGGCTTTATAATATTCGATAATATCATCCGTGAGGGTTTGCATAAATTTGTCAATCTCTGAGTTTTCTGTGAATAAATGCACTATAAATTTCTCCTTATCACGCGCCATATTAAGCCATAAATTCGCTTTGTCAGATTTACGGGATAATCCTATGCTTATCGGAAATTTAATAATAGGATAAGGTAAAGGAATACAAACCAGTATATGATAAAACCCGTCTTCGTCTCGGACGGGTTTATTATGAGTATTTTCCCAATCATAAACGCTGGTCCTCCCCAACCTCTTCACGAATTCCAGATAAATGCCGTCCTCTTTGCCCAGAAATCCGCGAAGTTTTTGTTCTAAAAAAACTTTTACTCTCTTCGCCTCTTCATCGAAAACAGCGCTTTCACGTATGTATTCCGACCTAGCCGATTTAATTTCTTCCCATACATTCATTTAACGCCCCTTTTTCTAATTGCTATTATCTTAAGTAATCTATTTTATTCATTTCTTCTTACTATTAAACTCGACCAGTTTTTCCCAGTTAATCAGGCCGTCGTCGCAGTAGTCCTCCGCGAATTCCACCGTGAATAGGTTTATTATCCGCGCGTATTCTTCATAAAAGGCCTCGTTCTTTTCGCGGGCTTTATGGCCCAAAGGTTCGATTATGTCTATATAAAGCTTGTCATTCCCCGAAATCAATTCCCAGAAGGCCTGGCCGCAAAGTTTCAGATAGTCGCCCTTGTTCTGTTTGCTGTCGCGCCCGTAGCAGCAGCCGTTCACGAAGAATAAATTCGTTTTGGTTATTTTGCTGCCCAATATCCGCGCAGCCTGCTTGAAATTGTTGCGCATCCTGTTAATCTGGCTGCTGTTGCCCCAGTTCGGCCCGGATTTTATTGAAACGAGATAACGGTTTTTATCTCTCGTAAATTCGAGGTCGATACCCTCCGCAGCGGATTTATAACCGCCGAAAACCTGACCGCAAACGAAAATAGCGAGGCCTTCGAGGAAATCCCCGAAAACGGTCTCTTCTTGCGACGAAAGATAGGCATCGAGGATAGGCTTTATTAAATCCTGCGCGGTCAGAATATTTTTCGCGCGGAAAAGATAGGGATTTTTTCTCTTTAGTATCGCTTTCAGCTTCAGTTTCTTTATGCTGTTTATGCGGTTCTGATGGAAAACGACAATATTCTCGTTCACATATTTTGAGACTTTCTTAAAATCGAGCTTTTTCATAATAATACTTCCTGATATGCCCGGTTTCGCAATTCGTTTCGGGCCATTTCGCAATATTCTTCTTTCGTGTCTATTCCGATATAATGCCTGCCCATTCTTTTCGCCACTATTGCGGTAGTCCCAGAACCGACAAACGGGTCCAAAACCAAATCGTTCTCGACGGTGAATAATTTTATAAACCATTCGGGAAGTGTAGACGGGAAAGTTGCACTATGGTTGCGGTTGGCGCATTCGGTCGCCATGTGTAAAACATTAGTTGGATAAACCATATCCCGCCCTATCCAGTTCGATATGTTTTTCCCGAATCCGCTCTCGGCTCTCGACTCGTCGCGGATTTTGTCCGTTTCGCTGAGGTTCTTTAACCTTCTTTCGGCCCAATCGCCGACAGGCACCATAACGGCTTCCTGATACATGTTGAATTTCTTGTCTTTATTGAATTGCAGACATCTTTCCCAAGCATCGCGGAAACGATTAGGCCATTTCCCCGGATAGCAATTCTTTTTGTGCCAGACGAATTCCTCAGTCCAAAGCCAGCCCTGCTTTCTCATTTCGAGGATAAGTTCCAAAACATAAGTATGTCGCTCGCCGTTGAAGGCTCGTTCCTTGATGTTTAAAATGAAAGTGCCGGTTGGTCGTAGGACTCTTAAAAATTGCGCTGCACGGGGCAAGAACCAATCGACATATTTATCGGGGTGAATCCCGCCGTAAGTATGATTTCGCCTATCGGTATAAGGCGGCGAGGTTACGATTAAATCGACACAGTTATCGGGGAAATCCATCAAAACATCGAGGCAATCCCCGCAAATTATCTCGTTTTTCGGTATCGTAAGTCTCATTTTATAACTAATATTAAGGCCATTTTATAAAATTTCAATTTTTTTCCCTCGCACCCGACGCCCCTACGTCATTTCAAATATATTACCTGTTTCGTGATATTCTCATCGCCAACACTCGCCCGAACGAAATATACTCCGGAGCCGACGGATTCATCCGGCGTCCATGTGAATGATCCCCCCGAACTCCCCTTATTAAGGTGGACATGTGGGATTTCCTCAATAATTTTCCCGTTTATGTCGAATACTTCAAAACTGGCGGGCGTAAAACCCGCCCCTACGGCAATCGTAACCGTGGAATTGAACGGGTTCGGATAGATATCCAACGAGGAATTATCGGGCAGATTCCGGGTTTCTCCGATACCGGTCGGATCAATTGTTATATTAATCCCCGACGTCGAAATATTGCCAGTGACTAAAACAATATCAAAGCCGAGAAAAGGAATCGAGTAATACCCGCTCGGCTCGCCATCGTCGAAAATCCTGTTGCCGTTCAAATCGTCAAAGGCCTGGACTTGTTTCGGTCCGGAGGGAATTACGGACAAAAGATAATTATCCGCTCCGATAAAATGTGTCGATTCGAGTGTCGGGCTTAAAATTGAATAATAATCATAGACATTAACGCAGACCTGCGCATAAGACCCCGTATAATTGATATTCCCTCCGATATAGCCCGATGAAAACAGCGTGATATCAACGTCGGTGGCAACACCACCCCATGTTATCACAGGCGGAAATAATTGCGCGCCGAAAGGATCGCCCGAAGCAGGCAATATCCCTGCCGGCATATAGGCTATCGGAAAGAAAGGATTGAAATCGACTATCGCATCGTTGGTTAAAGTATAATCCTGCATGTATTCGGGCGAGAATATGTAGGTCATTGGCGCCGATGTCAAATCGGTTATTCCCGCATGTAACATCGCAACGACCAAAAACATGCCGTCAACGCTTGTCGCATTAGTTACGGTGCCGGAAATAGACCCGCCAAAAGCGAGTTGCGCGAGAATCAATAACGCAAGAAACGAAATCGATACTTGTCTCATAATTCACTCCATATTAATACATTATTCTTCGACGCTTAACGTCATTTTGTTCAAGTCTGTTATTAATAATAGTAATCTCTTCCGCATCCCGCAAGGGAATTGTTCGGCGCAACCTCATCTCCGGTATTGCAAGGCCGGCCAAAATAAAATGAGATGTATTCCCCGGGATATTTGAAGTTCCGGACTCATCGATGTAACATAGGAACATGTTTATCACCCCCAATAAAAAAAGCGACTGGGTGTAAGGCCATTGGCCCTTCGATGAGACGCTTGGCGACTCATCCCAGACGCTAAATCCATTATCATATCTGATAATAGCATATGAATAATAAGGTTGCCCTTTGCGATGTCAAAGACTTTTTTTTTTGTTTTCTCTCGCACCCGACGCTCCGTGCAATTCTATCTGAGTCGTTCACTAATATAGTATGCCCATCTGTTTATAACAAGAGAAATGTTCTGCATTAAATAACTCGGACGGGCAGTGCGGTGCACCTATTACCTTTTACCTTTTACCTATTACCTTCCTATTGCTCTAACTTGACCGCGGTGCCGTAGGCGAGAAGCTCCGCGGCGCCCTGCATCATGCTGCTCGTTGTGAAACGGATACACACAATAGCGTCCGCGCCGAGCGCCTTCGCCTCCGCAATCATCCTGTCCATCGACTGCTCGCGCGATTCCGCGATCATTTTCGTGTAGTCCGTTATCTCCCCACCCGCAAGATTGCGCAGAGCCGCCATTATATCGTGCCCCAAATGGCGCGCGCGGATCGTGTTACCCTTCACAAGCCCCAGCACCCTCTCGATCTTCCTCCCCGGAATCAAATCGCTGGTTACGACTATCATAGGTCAACCTCCTTATATCTGTCCGTTTTATGTCTGAAATATGCCTCACGGCCCACCGAAATAAGCAGAATAATAATCCCTATTCCAAAAGCGCCCATTCCAACTTTTATCGAAATCGGCACTTCGGGATCGATAAAGAAATCCTCGAAAATGTAATAGCCCCCGAAAACAATGAGTATTAAAAGGCCTATAGACATGAACACCCACCCGATTCCCCTCTCTATCCTATTATATATGCCCGTCCAGTATTGCCGCCATCGGGCGTCGGGAAGATCCGCGAGTTTCATTGTGTCGGTCACCCCCTTCAGGCGCCGCAGTTTCGCGGCGAAATCCCGGCATTTGTCGCACACGAGCAGATGCTCCCCGGCTTTTACCGCATCGGCGGGCGCAAGCTCGTTGTCTATCAAAGCGCCGACCTTAACGCCCCAGTCTTCGGAACAGCATTCACACTGTTCGGCTTCGAATTTCCCATCGTGTTTGCGATCTTTATCGTTATTAGAATTCATGATCGAGTACCTCGGCCAAAAGTTGCGCAAGTTTGCGCCGGGCATAGTATAATCTGCTCATCACAGTTCCCGGCGGAATATCGAGAAGCTCCGATATATCTCTGTATGTCCGGTTCTCGAAATGCGCCAGCACGATCACCTCTCTCAAGTTGGGAGAAAGCTCCTCGATAGCCCGCCATACGGCCTCTTTACGCTCCCGGTCTTCCACGTATGTCTCCGGTCTCAGGACTTCGCCCGCGACCTCCGGCATGTTGTCGTCGTCGAGCCGAAGCGGCACGACCCTGTTTTCGACTTCCCTATGCCGCAGCGCGTTCTTGCATAAGTTAGAAAGAATTCTGTGGAACCATGGGTAGAAAGGCCGCCCCTCGATAAATTTCGACATCGCTTGAAATGCCGCCACCCATGCGTCCTG
>DAOWNU010000322.1 GCA_030642425.1 bacterium
ATTATGCTATGCTAAAATACTCAGTGAGACGCCGAGCCAATTATTCTATTATATTTCTCGATAAAAAGTCGTTTCGGCTCGCCTCGACTTCGCTCGGCGACCACCGCTCAACAAACAACATTTCACTCCTCCTTGAGAACCTGTCGAAGGCCGCTCCCCGAACGGAGCCGAAGGGAGTTAGCCGGGGGGATAATTCCCCCTCCGCAGTCATTGCGGCCCTCCCCCATTCCTTTCATTGGAAAAACTATTTGTAAAAACTATATAGCCTCGCTATATTGTAAGAAATAATTTCGTTTTCTCACAAATGGAGATCAATATGCCGCGTCTTGCCCTATATCCCGGAAGTTTCGATCCAATCACCAACGGTCATCTCGATATTATCGTTCGGGGGCTTGCAATTTTCGACAGTCTGGTTGTCGGGATCGGCGAGAATATCGCAAAACAACCTCTATTCTCTGTCGAAGAGCGTGTCGAGATGGTCCGCGATGCCCTGGGCGAAATCCCGAATGTCGAGGTTATAAGCTACAGCGGTCTCACCGCAAAATTCGCCGAGCAGATCGGCGCGTCGGCTATTCTGCGTGGCCTGAGAGCGATCTCCGATTTCGAGTTCGAATTCCAGATGACACTCGCCAACCGCAAACTTTTCCCGAAGGCGGAAACGGTTTTTCTCATGCCCTGCCTCAGCAATGTTTTTCTCAACTCGTCGATGGTCAAAGACATCGTTAGTATGGGCGGCGATGTCGAACTTTTCGTGCCGCCGGGAGTTGTCGAACGTCTGAAAATCAAGTTCGGGGGGGCTTAATGTCCCGCGATTTTGCGACCGCGATACTGTTCTTTTTAATGTTCCCGATAATTGCCTTTGCACAATGGGATACATCGGATATTCCTCCCGGCGTATTCTGCGACGCCGACAGCGACTGTTTCCTGCTTCCCGCCGGGCCGCTGGCCGAACCGGTTCCGGGGTTGATATATCTATCCTGCACCGGCGGAAAGCCGCAGGATATCGACTCCGTCCGGGCGGTGCACGATCAGCTCGGATGGGCTATCGCAACATGCGGGAAATCGCGCAATCATCGCTCAGAAAAACTTAACGAAGCCGATATATTGAATCTTCACACAAAACTAATAACGACGGGCGTTGTCGATCCTTCACGAATTGCGATATTCGGTTTTAGCGGTCAGGGCGCGCAGGCTATCGGCACGGCGCTTCGCCACCCAAAATTGTTCCGGGGGATTATTACCGAATGCGCCCACACGGGCGGTATCGATTATTTCGATCCAAAGGCCTCGGCGGAACAGCTTTTTTTCATTATCACACGCGAAAAAGATTGGAATAGAAAACACAACGAAACTCTTCATTTCGCCCTGTCGGAAAACGGAATTTCCGACACGCTGATAATCACGCCGGGCGAGCACGGTATCGGGCCGACGGAAGAGGTCATTCGGGGATGTTCCTGGATAAACGAACACTGGAAATGAAGCTTGATACCGTCATCTAAATCGGCAAATCTAAAACAAGGAGCAGCATAATGCAGCAGCAAGATTTCAACACGGGACAGCAGTTCACAACGCCTCAGCCGGTCATGCAGACGCAACCAAAGAAAAAATCCAATGTCGGGAAAATCCTCGGGATCGGATGCCTTGTCGTTCTTATTCTTGGGATTATTTTCGCGGCGATTATGTGGTGGGGCGGAAAAAAGGCGCTCGGTATGGGTATAGAGTTGACACTTAAAGAAATTCGCACCGAAGTTATGGACAATCTCGAGCGCGACACACCGGAGTGGGACGAGGTAAAATACGAAATGGACATGATAATCCTGCTCGCCAAGCAGAAAAAGGTGTCTCTTATGGATTTCGTCGAGATCAGCGACAAATACGAGGGTTTGAAGGCGGACGGCGAAATCGACCGCACCGACGCCGAGGACCTTATCGATATGGTCAAGGATTTCAACGATCTCCACGCAGTAGAATGAATCTAAGGATTCAAGGGTTCGAGGGGTCGAGGGGTCGAGGGGAGATTTTCGACGCGGCAATCCCCATCAACGGGAGCGAATCCGCGAAGCCGTTGAGCAAAAAACGCCTCCGGCGCGTGCCGGTGGCATCCCGACAATACAAAGGAGATAAGATGAGAACGACAACGCTCGCTGTTATGTTCGTAATTACGATAGCTGGTGCGTGCGCCGCCGACTCGCTTAATGTCCGCCTTGTCGGGTACTGCGATACACCAGATACGGCACTTAGCGTTTATGTTTCTGGCGACTATGCATATGTCGCTGGTGCGGCTGATGGTCTTCGAATTATAGACATCTCAACGCCCTCTACACCTGTGGAAGTCGGCTTTTACGATACTGGAGATATCGCACGCGATGTTTGCGTGTCTGGCAACTATGCATATGTCGCAGATAGGAGGGGTGGTCTTCGGATTATAGATATCTCAACGCCCTCTTCACCGACGGAGGTAGGATTCTATAATGAGCCGGGTGATGTTTATGGTGTTTATGTTTCCAGCTACACCGCTTATATCGCTAATCTGTTTGGTTTATACATCTTAAATACTTCGATTCCCTCTTCCCCCACGGAGGTTGGGCACGCCATTACAGAAGGCTGGGCTTTTGGCGTTTATGTCTCCGGCAACTATGCCTATATTGCGGATGGATGGAGTAATGGTCTTCGTATCATAGACATTACTTCTCTACATTGGCCTGCAGAGGTTGGATCATATAATATTGGAAGCGCAGCTTGGGACGTTTTTGCTACCAATGACTATGCCTATGTCGCATCTTCGAGTAGAGGACTTCGTATTGTAGACATCTCCTCGCCTTCTTCGCCAGTGGAAGTAGGATTTTACGATACAGGAGACAATACCGTGGACGTTTACGTCTATGGAGATTATGCCTATGTCGCAGATATTAGTGGTAATGGTCTTCGTGTCATAGACGTTTCGACGCCCTCTTCGGCCACGGAAGTGGGATTTTACGATACGGGAGACCAAGCATGGGGGGTTTATGTCTATGGTGATTACGCCTATGTCGCGAATGGGCTTGATGGTCTTTATATCCTCGATGTTTCGTATTTCACCGGTATCGAGGAGCGCAATACCCCCGTGCCGGATAGGCTGTCGTTATCGGTTTATCCCAACCCCTTCAATTCCGCGGTTACAATTTCCGTAGGGGCAATTCATGAATTGCCCCTACAAATTGAAATTTTCGACATAAGCGGGCGATGTATCGCGGAAACGCCCGTAGGGGCGGGTTTGAAACCCGCCCGCGCGGGAGGGTCACGGACCCTCCCCTACGAAACGGTCGTCTGGCAAC
>DAOWNU010000351.1 GCA_030642425.1 bacterium
AATGAAAACGGAAGACGACACGTTATTCATGCTCGCTATAACCGACGATGGCGTCAACGTCATCGACCCGCGCGACTTGCCCGATGTCTATTCGCACGCGCTATTTTTCGACAACAGTTCCCCGCTCGATGTCCAGTGCTTCGGCGACACGATGTTCGTCCTGATGGCCGACACGCTCCACGTCGTCCGATATTTGGGCGATTCGCTCGAGCGCATTTTCGATTATCCCACCGCCGGCGAGGCGACGGGCCTTTTTCGCGAGGGCGATTTCCTCGCAATAACTTGCAAGAATGCCGGCATTTTCTGGTTCGACTGGACGGGCGATTCTCTTATCGAGCGAGGCAGCTGGGATCCGTGGGGGTTATGCAACGACGTCGAGCGTTTCGACGGCCTTATCTACGCGGTTTGCGCCGGTGAGGGCCTGTTCATCCTCGATATCGACAGCTTTCCCGCAATCGATACGCTCGCATGGTTTCCCGGCTCGCAGGGCTGGGAATTTCTGCAATACGGCAGTCAGCACGTTTATATCGCTTCGGACAGCACAATTTTCCTGAGCGATTATCACGCGGCGTGTTATATCCTTGAGCCGTTCCGAAGGGGCCATGTCGGGATTAGTGAGTTCTATCGCGCTTTGCCCGACGAAACATGTCTATCGGTCGCGCCGAACCCCTTCAATTCGGCGGTTAAGATAAGGGTTCGAGGGGTCGAGGATTCGAGGGTTCGAGTGGAGATATTGACATAAATGGGCGGCGTGTTGAGCCGGTCATTGAGCTTGTCGAAATGCCCGGCGGAACGAAACTCCCTTCGGCAGGCTCAGGGAGCGAATTGCGCGAATTCGTTTGGTCTCCCGACGAATCCATCGGTAGCGGCGTCTATCTGGTCAGAGCGCGGTTCGACAGGCTCACCGACCGGGGAGAAAAGGATATCTCGAAGAGAGTGGTGTATCTGAAATGATGCAAAGGAACGGTAACATTAGTAAGATGAAAATCGACGCAGAGCGTCGGGGAAGACGTTCCCACGCGGGAGCGGGGGAACGAGAGTAAACGCCTGCTGTCGCTTGGCATGATGCATAAATCCGGCATCTGGACAAAAAAGAAGAGGGAGAGGGAATGATTTAGGATTGAAGATTGTGGATTGAGGAATTGGCCGTAGGGGTCGTTCGTGAACGACCCGTTATAAAAGTGCGCAGTAACCGAGCCGTTACGATAATATTAAGATAGGATGATTATGCGAAACGCGATGATTTTGGTTTTAGTGGTTGTTACGTTAGGATACACATTCGGTCAAATAACTGTATCTGTTAATATGGAACAATATGGTTTAGGCGACCTCGATACGGCAATATGGGACGTAGATTCAGGTTCTCTCGTAATGGCGGGTTCTACAGCAAGTATGTGTTCGTTAGATGTAATTAATCTGACTAATACCGATACGATTACTATCGATTTCGGATTGCAGATAGAAGGTGTTTACGATTCCCTTAATAATCCTGTTCCGTGGGAACCCGGTTTTTGGTTCACTTCAGATATTTTTGTCCTAAGGGCGAGTTTCGAGAAAACACCTAATGTCCCTGATTTTTGGTCATACACTCGGGATTATTTACGCAATTCTAATCTCTGGGCAACCAGTGGTCCCATTGGCAGATTTGGACCATCAGGAAGTGATTTATACGTCGATTCGACAACCTACTTGTATCTCCAATTCCTTGCTCCGCTTCCAACTTCGGTGTGTGGAGTATTGACTATCGTAACCCGATTATACGTTGTACCTACTGGTTCCTTCTCCCCCCGGGAGAAGGTGTCCGAAGGACGGATGAGGGAATTCACGTGGCAACCCGATGAATCAATCGACTCCGGCGTCTATCTAATCCGTGTAAAAGGAACAAACACAGCAAAAAGAGTGGTGTATCTAAAATGAAAATCTTAATTTACGGAAGCGAATCGTGCCGAAAGCACGTTGAGTACGTTGGATCCGGCCCTGCCGGTGGTGTATCTAAAATGAAAAATGCTATACTGTTTATATTAGTTATCCTGATTTTTAGTGTTCCGATTTCGGCGTGGGAAAAATACGAGGGTAATCCTGTGCTCGAACCCGTGCCCGACTGGGCGTATCTCGCGCTCTCCGACCCGTCGGTGATATGTATCCCCGGCGGCGGATGCGTCGTTGTTTATACAGCGGCGGGATACGACACTCTCCACGGCGAGACGCTCACGCGCCCCGGCGCGGCGTGGTCGCCCGGCGGCCTCGACTGGACGATGTCCACCGGCCCGGTGATGACCAACGGTTTCCCCGGAACGTGGGATTCCGCCGCGGTCGAAACGCCCGCTATCCTTTTCGACGGCGACTCTATAATAATGTTGTATGCCGGCGACAGGGAGCACGGCGGCGGCGAATTGGCGATAGGTATCGCATCGTCGCACGACGGCGGGAGTTCGTTCACGCGACTGAGCGATGAACCGGTTTTCGTGCGGGACACAACGCGCCCCGAGGAATACCGGGCGGTAGAATCGCCGACATTTATCCGCATGGGCGATTCGCTCGTGATGTGGTATAACGCGCAGTCCTTAGATTAGCACATAACGGTTTGCCGCGCGTCGTGGTTCGACGGAATCACGTGGAACCGTTATCCGGGCAATCCTGTGATGGACATCGGCCCGCCGGGCGAATTCGACGAGATGGGCATTTATTCGCCGTGCGTGCGGCAATTGGGGGATTCTCTTTTTATGATATATCAGGGTCTCGCGCTCGGCGAATCGACATACGCGTGGGACAGCACTTCTTTAGGTTACGCGGTCAGCACCGACGGCGGTTTTGTATGGACGCGCGGCGCGGATAATCCGGTGCTCGGCCCCGGCCCGCCGGGTTCTTGGGACGAAACCGGCCCGAAAACGCCGTCGTTCACTATCGGCGGCGGCGGCATTATCGGCTTCTATTGGGACGGCGACGACGGCGGACTCGGAATATTCACGCACTCTTTCACGAGAATAGATGAATCCAACAATGTTCCCCACGAAATGCGTATAAGCGCCTATCCAAATCCCTTCAATTCAGCGGT
>DAOWNU010000144.1 GCA_030642425.1 bacterium
ACAGGCTCAACAACGCGTGCGAACTGCCTTGTGGCGACCCCCCATTCGAGAAGATTTTCCCTTTCCATAAGGCGTTTCGCCCTTCTGGCGAGGTCAGATTTGGTCGGGATGTGGACATCGAGAGAAACATTCTCGAGCGGCTCCTCGATCAGGCTGTGAAAACGCACCTGAACTTCCGCTGAAAGGGGCGGGTCTATTGGCAGCAGCCCCGCGACAGAAAGAAGCCCGCGTGAAAAATCGGCGCGCTGGGCGAATAGCTCCGCGAGTAAATCCAGCGGGAGATTTTCGACCCGTAAAGCCGCCGCGGCAGCGAATTTTTCGCCGTCTCTCAGAAGCCCGCAAATCCGGTCTGTATATGCCTTCGCAAAGCCGTCGTTGGGCGGTATATCGAATGTATCGCTGCGAATAATATCCCCGGTGCGGGCGATAAGGTCAGTGATAGAAGCGGCCAGCGAAATGCCGAGCGGGTTTCCGCCCGTGCCCTCTATTATTTTCGCCACCGCCTGATCGGAACCGATCCCCCTCCGTCTGAGAGCCGTTCTGGAATCCTCCTCGTCGAAATCGCCGGGGGTTATCGCGATAATTTCCCCATTGTCGAGAGGGCTTCGAGAGGCTATTACAACAAGTAAGCGGCTGCAGTTTTCAAAAAGCTTGAACCAATGCTCCGCAAAGCGTTCGGAGTAAATATCCCATGGGTCTAAAAGGACGGTCAGGAACGGGTGTTTCTTCCGGTCGAGTCCGCGTTCTATATCCTCTGCCAGAGCGATAGACATGGCGTTCAGGTGTTCAAAAAGAGGCTTTGCGCTCAGCGAGCTTTCCCAATCCTCGCCGTAAAGCCCGTTAAGCTCTTTCGATTCATGCTGAATATCGGCGTCTTCGCCCCGGAACGACCGAATAATTTCCCGTATAAATCCGCCGCTTTCCTCTCTGGACTCGGGGACAACTCCCGCAAACCGGCGGCGGTATATCGCCATCGTCCGGTCGAAACGCGGCGTTTTCAGGCCGATCCTGTCGAATGCCTCTTCGGCTATTCGGGCAAACCCGGCAGGCAGCGAAGAGGTCGAAATCGATCTCAAATCCAACGGCACAAACGGAAGCCGTTCCTCCTCGAGGATCGATGCGAATTTGGCCAGAAGCCAGCTTTTGCCGCATCCCGAATAGCCGGACACGACAATAACCGGCATTCTCTTGCCCCTTCGCGGATATTGAAGTATCTCCTCGAATTTTTTAAGCTCGGTCTCCCGTCCCACGAAACGGTCGTTCACGAGCGATTTTATAAAATCGTAAAACTCGTATCCGATATTTTTTGTATAGCTTTCGGGATTCATTTCTCCTCGCCCGGAGTAGTGTTTTCTTCGATTAACGCGTTAAGGGAATTTCTGGCGGGTCGATTATCGGGATTCAGCGCGACAAACCTCTCTATCCTCGCCAGATATTCACTTTTTTCATCTTCGGACAGTTCGGGATGGCGTCTAATATATAGCATCGCGGGCTTCCAGTGCGCGGGCAGTCGGTTTAACAATATTCCCAGCAGGGAATCCGCCGGGACTATATCGCCCCCGGTGAGCCAGTGGGAAATGGTTACAACGGGAACATCCGAATACCACTGGACATAACCTCCGACCAGACCGGGGTGAGGGACCGTGGAGTCGGAAACGGCGTCCAGAACGAGTGTCGAGCCGAACAACTTCAATGTGGCGGCCTCGATTCCGGCGTCGTCCATTTCCACGCCGTAAAGCTTGCCCGTCCCAAATGTGATCCCGGCCCTTGCCGGACGGGCTTCCACGGGAGCGTTAATACTAATGAAGGCGGGTCTTCCCGAAGAATCCGCGATCCAAACCGACGCCCTGTGGCAGATGATCGAATAGCCTTTATCCTTGGCGTTCTTCACGGTCGGGATATTTTGCGGAAGTCGAATATCGTATTTCTGACTTAAATGCCCCCTATATTTCGAAAATGGGGCGAGTTTTCCACAGGCTATCGCAACATCCGGCCGGACGCCCAGAACCTCACGGGCAAACTCCGCCAGAAAGAAAGTCTCCTCGTAATAGACTATCAAGACGCCGTTTTTCGGGGTTGTTCTGAGCAGGTTCGAGGCATATTCTATTAGTATATCGAACGATTTCGCGGACGATTCCGCCGCCGAAAGATCGAACCTGTCCGTGAAAAAGGCCTCGAAAATCGCCCTCGCCACCGGAAGATCGCCCTTGTCCCGATATGCCCCGCCGAGTATTTCCATCGCCTCCCAGTTGTTCGCCAATATCCTGCTGTCCTGAGGGTTTTCCGATTCGGTTATCTCATCGAAGAGTATTTTCGCCACATCGAAAGATTTCTCGCGGCCGCAACCCATAACGAACAGCGCAATTACGATTACTACTGTAACGAGTCTTGTGATATTCATCTTATACCTTCTCGTGGACGAACTTTCCAAGGTGATGGGTTACGTTGAAATGAAATAGCGTAAAGCCCCTCGAGTCGTCGTGCTCGAAAATAGTAAAACCCGCCGTGTCGAGGTGGATTTTCCAGAAAAATGGCACGGGAATACCGAGCATCGCCGCGACCAGAGGCTTCAGCACGGCACGATGCGACACGATGGCAAAATTCCCGCCCGCATTCCGCTCGATAAGTTCCCGCAGAGCATTATAAGCGCGCTCCTGAACCGCGAGAATACCCTCTCCACCCGGTATCGTCATCCGCTCGGGCACCGTGATCCATTGGCGCCAAAGCACTGGATACTCCCGCTGGATATCGGCTTTCGGACGGTCCGTCCATCCGCCGAGGTCGATATTATTGAATCCCGGATTGGCAACGACTTTCATATCGCGGTCCGCGGCGATTGCCCCGGCGGTTTCCGTAGCTCTCGATAACGGACTCGAATAGATGGCGTCGAAATGGTGGTTGCGCAACGCGCGGGAGAGATCGGCGGACTGTTTCCGGCCATTCTCGTTCAGCCGAATATCCGCCCTTCCCCGGAATCTGCCTTCGGCGTTCGAGGCGGTTTCACCGTGTCTTATTAGATATATCTGAGTGGAGCAGGGGCCCATTTTTTTCTATTCTACAAGAAATTTAATCGTTCTGAGAGCTGCGTAAGTAAGCCAGGGGTCGGGTTCCATTTTGTTCCTGCGAAAATCGGAATGCCAATATCCTTTCTCATCCTGCTGTTTGAGTATCCAGTCGAAGGCCCTCTGCATTTTTCCCGTCGAAAGGTCGAATCCGTGTCTGCCGAGAACGTCCAACACGGACAGCGCGTCCGTGAACCAGAAGGGATACGAGAGCTTTCCCCAGTATTCCGGCCCCCTGCGATCGGGATATTTGTCGGGTTGAAATATTCTCGAGGCGAGGATTTCGCCGACTTTTTTTGATTCTTTGGCGTATTTTTTCTTCGGGTTGGCGACAAAACCCCTCAGCGCCATGCCGGTAACAACGTGGCTCGACGGGTCTTTTCGGGATTTACTTCGGAGAATTGGTATTGCCCATCCGCCGTCGTTCCTGCGGATATTGTGAAGCCAGTCCAGGGCCAGATAAGCATATTCGTGGTATTTCTTCCCGCCCCTGAAAAACACTTCGGCGGTCATGCCCGTGTATTTTGGCGAAGGGATATCCTCGCCGTAAGCCCCCCTAAAATCGCCATCGGGCGTCTGCGTTCCGATAATATATCTGGCGCCCTTATCGAAAATCTCTTCGTCCCCGTTCGCGCCGAGATCGAGAAGACAATAAAGCGTCCGGAGTGTTGTGATAAAAGTCCAGTTCGGCTCGTTTTTCTTCCTACCCGTTTCACGCCAGCTGCCGTCGGGTTTCTGCCGCCGGATATAGTTCTTATAATTCGGGTCGTCTATTACCGGCTCGTCCATATATTCGACATCGCCGTCCAGAAGATCTCTCTGGATTCGGTTTATCAGTCCGATATCCCCGGATTCGAGAAGCTCCGGAATTGGGTTGGCTTTTAATACTTCCGTCCAGGCGGTCATCGATACTCCATCTTGAAACTACAATACAAATCTCAACCTTACAGTAAAATATACCCTATAAAAATCGAAAGGTCAAGGGACTATTTAAAAAATCCAAAAAGAACAGGCGGAGCCGGTCGGCAAGGCCGGCGGGCAATGCCCGCAGATGATGTGCTCAACCGACTTCGTCGGATTCGCTCCCGTGGCCGGTCATTTTGCATTGCTAATTTTGTAATGCTAATTTTGAATTACTTCTTCTATACTCCCGCTCCAGTGGCCCTCTTTGCCTTTGGCGATAGCACGGACGCGGAAATCGAACGCACCTAACAATCCCTCCGGCTGCGGGCAGGAATTGGCCTCGCCTTCGTAGAACGCAGTCCAGTGGCCGGATTTGTCCGACTCACGGTAATGCGCTTCATAACTATCCGCGCCGTCGATTAAATCCCACTGGAACGTCCGCGCGTTCGAGTCGTAACGGAAATTCTCCGGCGAAGGCGGCCGCTTCTTCGTCCAGATCATCGATTTCCGGAGCATCCCCAGCCTGAGAAAATGCCCGCCCTGAACGCCCCATGCCATCACACTCAACTCGTAAACCATCTTGAGCCGGTGCGTGTCGTCGCGGAACCGCGCCTTCATCGCCTCGCGCGCGACCTTCGCCCTCTCGCGCATGGTACAGGCCGTCGTGTGCAAATCGCTCATCTCGGCGCGAAGCGTCCGAAGAGCATCGACCATGTGGTCCGGAAGAATCCACGGGTCGCCCGCGGCCTTATAGGTTTCATGCTGGCGCGCGAGGTCATCGACTGCGCATTCGAGGCCCTCACGCGAAAGCGGCGTTTTGCCGTCGATAGAATAGGCGCGCATTATCTCGGCGGCGTTGTCGTGCGGCGCGATAATCGCTTTGAGGAAATTTTTCGTCTTCTGGTATCGCTTTTTACAGTCGATTTGTTTATGTTTGAATTCCTCGAATGCAAGCCCCTTCGCGTTTTCCGCCCGTCGCGCCTCTTTTTGTGCATCATCCCATCCGTCTCCGCAATTTTGCGCCCACACGAGCAAATCGCCCGTCACATCGAGTTCGACAGCATAATCATTTATGCTATTTTCGAGTAGCGTGAGCCTTAAATCTCTCAATCCCGGATCGTCTTTGGAGAAGCTATTGTTGGTTATTGACATTTTTGCCCCCTCGTTTGGTTGATATTCATTTTAGAAGCGATTGTTTTTACTTTAGACCGTATAATATCTATTTTTTAAAGGTTAATATCATTTTAGGAATGAACATTGTTAAGTTGAGATTTAATAATATTATTTATAGAATGGATGATATTCATATTAGAATGACTTATATTCATTTGAGAATGATTGATGTTTATTTAAGAATGGTTTATTTTTATTATATAACTGATGATATTCATTTTTGAATGTATTATATTAATTATTGCTATCTTCAATATTGAATATCATCACGTTTTATTTGAATAGCATCGAGTATTGTTTGAATATTGCTATGTCAATTATGAATATAAGCTATTCTGATTTAAAATGCAAGCATTATATTTTAATATATAACAAATTTGAACTCGAAATTATTCAAGCAAATATAAAATTCAATTTTTATTAAATAGATTCTAATCAATATCAAATAGATATCAATCTGTTTAAACTCGATATAAACCATTCTGAAAGCGATATCATCGAATAGATAGGGTGAAAAGGCGGGATTTTTGGGGAAATTGAAGTGAGGAATGGGCGATTTGTCTTCCGTTTCTACATGTTTACCACGACGGGCGGGCGTAAAACCCGCCCCTACGGGCAATATCGCCATACAGAATCCGTAGGGGTCAACCGGTGGTTGACCCG
>DAOWNU010000376.1 GCA_030642425.1 bacterium
AGAGTAATCGAAAACGAAATCGCCGTATTTATCGGCCTCGAAAAAGCAGAAAAACTCCTGATAGGAGTCTTTCTGCCCGCTTCCGAGATCGAAAGTTACCACGCGGCGTTCCTCATCAACGAAATGCCCCGGCCACGGGGATTTCGATATCTGCCGCTGATATATTTTCTCCGGATACGGCTCCACGCCATTGGGATAGAAAATTTTCCCGACAACGTTCCGCATGGAATCCCCCGCATGATTCGTGAAACTCACCACCACGCGGAAAACGTCCCCTTTGATATGGTCTCCGTCGTCGCCGTAAAGGGATTTTTCTATCGGCCATCGTTCGAAAGTCGAACTAACAACCGACCCGCATAAAAGCAGGCCGGTTATTAGAATCAAAGCCACATTTATCTGTAACTTCTTATTGAACACGGACTTTTTTCTGTTGTGCAACGATAGGCATCCCGGTGGTGCCGGCCGTGTTGGTCGTGGAATAGACATAATACCAGATCCAATCGCCGCGCTGGATCGGCAGGTTGTCGTCGGCGTCGAAGCCGTAGCCCTCGCGAACCTTGAGCACGTTGCCGCCTTTCGCAGAACCGTTCAGGAACGGGGCTATCGCCCTCTTTCTTCCGTCGGGTTTCTGCATATATATCTCATAGACCGGGCCTACGCCTGTATTCGTGAGCGTGATCCACGTGTCGCCGTTAGCGTCGGTGCCGTTATAGAACACCTCGAGACCGCTTATCGTGGCCTCCTCGCCGGGCTTATATTCCAGCGTGATAGACTCGTCGGTGATATGATTCCAATATCTATCGCAGCGGTATTTATCGCACTCGACATATCTTAAGCTGACATCGACCGATTGTTGCTTGGCGACCCAGTAATGGTCTTCGCCCCACATGCTGCTGTAGCCGCCGCCGGCATAGTGCGTGGATTGATGCGCCTTGAACATCGAATAGGCGCTGTGGGTGAACGTGTTGCCCGTATTCTCCACACAACGCGTATAATGCAGAGTAATAGGAGCCGCGGGCGGGATAGCCTTTTGTTTCTTGCATTCCCAAATAAGGCGGTTCATATACTGCGTCTCGGGATTTGGCTCGTTCGGCGGGTCGAGGAACAGGGCGTAGCAATCTTTCCAGTTCGCCGGAGTGTCCCACTGGAGCGGATCGCGGCGGAAACGCATATCGTAATCGACCTGATAGCGGATCGGCAGGATTCCCGCCGCCGTCGGGTTGATATAATAATCCGTCTCGTCCACAACGGTTATTCTCCACCTGACAAGCTTGTCTCTCGAGTCGTTGAACACGAACGGGTCGTTCTGCGCCGGCCTATTCTCCGTGATATTCACGCGTAAATCGAAATCGGGATGAACCGGCGGGATAGCGCGCGTCCAGCGGACAGCGTATTCCATTCCGGGGAACGTGTAATTGCTCGGATGCACGATATTCACATACACCTTGCTGATCCCCGGCTCGAATCCGCGTATCAGCACCCATGACTGGTTTTTGGAGATATTGATCTTATCGACCGGCGCGCCCGAACAATCGCAAAGATTATCGACCGTCTGCGGAAGCATCGGATAGACCGGACTGTCGCCGAACTCCGTGATTATCTGGTCTCTGGAAAGCTGTGCGGCGTTCTCCGGGACACCGGCGCCCTTGATTATATCGACAGAAACCGCTTTCTCCCTGTTGTTGCAATATCTGGCGCCCTTCGGGTCCATGAAAGTCCAGCGGACCTTCGCGTTCTTGATCGGGATGTTCTCTTTGAGCGTAACGACCAGAAGAAGCTCTCTTTCCATCGGGAACTCGACTATCCCGACATCGAACGTGTCGCAATAGACAGTCGTATCGCACCAATAGACGGAATCGCAATCGATAAGAGAATCGCCGTAATGCTGTTTGATATAAGGCTCCGGCTTAACCGAAGGCTCGGATTCCTCTTTGTAGGCGAATGCCCCGGTGTATTTCGTCCGGGCGAAACTCGTGTGGTAAGTTTTCACAGTCGTTGGGCACTGAACATACCAATGGTCGGGGCTGCATCCGCTGTGGATAAACCGGTCGCGGCAGACATCGTAGCCCGTATTGATATCGTATCCGGTGGGCTTGATAGTCTGATTATTGTGTGCGGGCACCACCTCGAGGTTCTGGAGCTTGCCGCAGGTTTCCCATTCGGGATATTCGTAAGCGGACACGACGACCTTCCCGTAATCGTAGTAATCGTAAGTGTAATAGGGAATTATCCAGGGCCATTGACCGATTTTGGCAAAGCCCTCGGGCGTCTTCTGAACCTTTCTGGTTTCCGTGGTCTGTTCGGCTGGTTTTTCCGGTTGATCGGGTTCGGGTGTTTCGGCCTTTACTTCTTCGCCGGTAGTTTTGTCTGCAGCTTCTGTGGGCTTTTCTTTGGGAGCGCCACCGTTGCCGCCCTGTGCAATATTGCACGAGACAAAGAACAGTGCGAATGTTACGACTATAATAATAGCCGCAATAAAACCGGTACGCAAGGGTCTTCTTAAAACCATTTTCCCCTCCATCGTTTAAGATAATGAATATTTCTGAATATAAAAATTACGCTCTATAAAGATAAGGGTGCAGACCGCTATTTGTCAAGGGGTTTTATTTTTTTTATAAAAGCGCTATCGATATGGTTTTATGGGTTCGCCGATTTTCTATTTAAAAACTCAAACACACCGGTCATTGTGAGCTTGCCGAAGGGAGCATTACGCGGCAATAAAAAAAGGGGCGACCTTTCGCATCCGCGCGGCGGTCGCCCCCCATTCGTCATACAACATTATCCATTCAACATTAGTAACTCACCATCACCGGACCCGCGAAATCGCCCTCGAT
>DAOWNU010000085.1 GCA_030642425.1 bacterium
CCCCCGGCTCCAGTTCGTCGATCTTCCCGCCGGAAATGTTGAAAATCTCCACTCGGGATCGCTCTGCAATATCTTCATCGATCTCGATCCGCACCGAGGCGTTGAAGGGGTTCGGGAAAATCAATATTTCGGGCGCGACCGGCCTGTCTATCGCGGCTTCCTCTATATTATAGTAATCGTCGCCGAACCTTGTTACCCTCGCCGCGAAAATATCGCTGTAGGCCGAAGGATAGATCGAGTTAGTTTGGCCGCAGGCGCAGCAGCCGCCGTCGTTGGTGATAACACAGGACAGAAATTTCTCGGATTCGACGCCAAGGTCGAACGGCGCGCTCCATATCTCCTCGAGATTCGCGTCGGTTCGGGTTATCCACGCCCAACCCTGACCGCCTCCAGCAAAATAGAAACCGTTTCCGGGGGCGTTGACAACCATAGTAAAATTCGCCAGCCGCACGGTCGAGTCGGCGGGGTCGAGACCGACATAGCCGGTCCAGAGCGTGTCGCCGTCTTCGTCGAGGCGAAGACACCATGTCCACGCTGGCCATTTGTTGTAGGTTGTCATAAGATAGCCGCCGTCGGGACAGGCGGTTATCGAGCGGGAATAGTGGTCGGAGCAGCCGGTATTGTAAATTTTCGTCCAGAGAATATTGCAAAGACTGTCCGTCTTGATTATCACCGCGCGCGATATCCGGTGCGTTACGTTCGAATCGTAAGGCGCGTAATAATGTGTCGTATCGTGAAGGTCGGTGCTGCCGACCACGATACATCCGCCTTCGGGGGTGATAGCGCCCCAGCGAACATCGCTCGGCCCGACTCGAATAGAGTCCTGCCAGATAACGTCGGCGATTATGCAGCCGGCCGAGTCTATCCTGACTATCCAGATATCCGAATTGCCGTCGGGGTGAATAGTTATCGGCCCCGTGAAAAAGAAATCGTTCGAGCCGGGGATATTTTTTATCCACCATGCGCGGTCGAACCGGTCGTCGCCGTCGAAACTGCGCGTCCAGAGCGTGTCGCCGACCTTATCGACACGGACAAGGAGAACGTTGTCGTAATATGTTGTGTAGCCGGGCGGGACATAAACCCATTTTGGCGATTGTGTTTTGCCCGCGAGAATACATCCCGAATCGGGCGTGGCGCAGATGCTCCATGCGGCGTCGTAGAATCCCTCGCCCAATTCGCCGTAATGCCGGATCCATTCCTCGTTACCGAGCGAATCGAGCTTGATAATATACATCTCGTGATCATACCAGTTATCGGCAAAGCCACCGAGCGCCCATGCGTTGGAGCGGCCCGTGATAAGGAAGCCGCCGTCGGCGCATTGGTCGATATCCCGCGCGTCGTCGAGACCGCCGCCAAGGTTGGTGAAATACTGCCATCCGAAAAGGCCGCCGGAAAAGGCGATAAGCACTAACAGGACGATAGAAATGAATTTCATATCGGTCATTTTCCCTCGATTTTAAAAATTCTATTTTAAATAAACCACACGCTTTGTCGGCACGCGCCGACAGGCGTTTGGCCTCAACCGCTTTGCGGATTCGGCGTCATTTTAAATAAACGATGCGTTTAGTGATATATTCATCCTCGATTGTCGCCCTTACCAGATATACTCCGGAACCGATAGATTCGTCGGGCTGCCACGTTATTTCGTAGGGGAGGGTCCATGACCCTCCCGCGCTGGCGGGTTTGGAACCCGCCCCTACGGGAATATCCGCTACAATTCTGCCGTTCATATCTAATATTTCCACTCGAACCCTCGAATCCTCGAATCCTCGAACCCTTATCCTCACCGCCGAATTGAACGGGTTCGGGCTTGCCGAAATACTCGCTTCCATCGGCAATTCGACAACATCATCTATCCCGGCGAGAATATCGTCGATAAAGGCCATCGTGTGTATCCTTCCGAGACTGGTCGAATAATACACGAAATCCGAAAAACCGGTGTCGTGGTCGCCCGGCAGCCAGAACGAGTCTGTCGGCTGATACACATTTAAATCGTTATAGGTGAACTGTATTTCCCCCGGAAGGAAAATGAACCCCAGTCCACCGAAATCCCCGCCGATAATTTGTTCCATATCGTTTATGGAGACGAAAATCACAAATGGCGGCGTGTCGGCGTCGATATGATATTTTGGAGAGGCGTCATACCAATTGGCTGCGCTGTCCGCGATAGGGCCGAAAATCAGGTTGAAACCCATCATCTCGTAGCCCATCGAAGCAAACGTGCCGATATCGGCATAGAGCTTGGGTATGTCATAGACGCCCATATTGAACGAGACCGCGCCTTTAATATCGGAAACTTCCGCGCCGGCGGCCTCGATATAGTATGTGTTCGTTGCGAGCAGGCCAATAAGATGCGCGCCCGACGAATGGCCCATAATTATTATTTTTGAAGGGTCGCCGCTGTATGTGGAGATATTTTCGACAGTCCACGCGAAGGCCTGCGCGACATCCTCGATATGGCATGGGTGCGTGTTTTCGGGGTGAAGCGAATCGCTCAAGCGATAAGAGATAATGACCGTAACAAAGCCCTCTTCGTCCGCCATGACCTGACCCACAAGCCCGAAATCGGAGCGGTCGTTATACATCCACGTGCCCCCGTGCACAAAAAAGACCACGGGCGTTGTTTCGGTCGCCCCGGCGGGGACATAAATATCGAGCATGTTCTTGTCGAGCTGCGGCGCGGTTCCGGTCGGATAGTATTCGATGTCGGAATGGAGAGTGTAAGTCAGCGCGGTCGATACAATAAATAGCGCTAAAAAGAAGGTGCAAAGCGAGATTCTCATTTTTCCCCCGTTCGTGGAATGATATATCTTACATTAGTATAATTGTTAATGGTCGAAATGCCAATAGAAATATCAAATATCAAACATCAAATATTAAAATTACAAAAAAAATCAAAAAGCTCAACCTCTCGTTGCGTAGCTCCAGCTGCGCAACGCACTTGTCCCCGAAGCTCCGCTTCGCCTTAATTATTCTGGCCGACGGCCGGACAATACCCACTTGTCTTTCCGGGCTTGACCCGGAATCCAGAGGGGCGGTGCGGTGGAGTCACTTTTGCCTTTTACCTTTTGCCTTTTTTATTCTTTTTTACCTTGCCAATCGCGCTTTTTTAGGATATTCTATATTGTCTGAACAATAGAAGCGAAGGAACAATATGAAACTTATCCTGTATATGATGCTTGTCTCCGGGATGCTCGCCGGTGGGCAGATCATGCTTAAAACCGGGCTCGAGAAGGTCGGCGGGTTTTCGATGTCGAGTATCTGGAGCGTATTTGCGAACGGCTGGGTTATCGGCGGTGTCGCGATGATCGCCAGCCAGATGCTTCTCTGGTTCTGGATACTGTCGAGATACGACCTGACAAAGGCCTATCCCCTGATATCCATGTCCTATATCTTTGCGCTCGTCCTGTCGCTGATCTTCCTGAAAGAGAATCCGGGGATGGTTAGAATATTGGGGACGGTTCTTATCGTGGTCGGTGTCGCGATGGTAGCGAAGTAAAATCAAAAATTAAAATGGAAAATGTAAAATGACATATTAAAAATCAAAAAGTCTCTCGTTGCTCCGCTCTGCGGTGTAACGTCATGGGGACGCTCCGCGTCCATGGGGGATGGGAAAACGCGACGCAGAGCGTCGAAGAGATGTTCCAACGGAAACCGTTGGAACAAGAGAAAAAAATCAAAAATTAAAATGAAAAATGTAAAATGACATATTAAAATCAAAAAACTTTTTTATCAAATCTGAGAACTCGAGGTGGAAAGGATTCATTTTGATTTTTGATTTGTAATTTTGATGTTTGATATTTGATATTTAATATTTAATCAGGGAGTGAACTATGAAATATGCGGCGATTATTTTTATCGGTATTGCGGTTTTTGCGATTAGTGTGTCGGCGGAAACGTCGTTCCACCTCTCGCCGGAAGACAGTCTCGGCTATCCTGCGGGATATTTCTACATCATTCAGGATTTCGACACCTTCTGTGTGGAACCAATTATTGTGGACGCAACCACCGAATCGCTCTGGTTCGACTATACCTCTTCGAGCATGCACACCGGTTTCGAGGAGGCTTATAAAAGCAAGATTTTCTTCTTCTATAACCCCCACACGGGCAATATGGGCCTGGTTATTGTCCACAATATCGATGTGCTCGGCACAACCGACGCCTCCTGCCAGATGTATCTTATCGATCTTCCAACCGGAAGCGCCCTTGCGGTTTCCGACGATCCCGGCGAGTTCGATCTTACCGCCTGGCCGCAGGGGGATTGGGAATGGTGGAACAACACGGACGGCGGAGGCGTATATCTGCCGCGGGCGGAATGGAAATTCTCTATTGACCATATATGGGGCGGACTCGATCCGATAACGAGCTGGTGGTTCGTCTCGGATTCCGCCGGCGATGTCGAGATCCCGCTTTCGATGACCCCCGGCGACACTCTTTTTCTCGGCCACGGTTTTCTTCAACTGCTGCCCTATCCGGACGATCACATCTATATAGACAGCGTCACGGCGGGAGTGGATACAACTCTCGAAATCGTTGTCCGCAACTCGGACGAGACAATCGATACGCTCTTTATCGGCGGGGTAACGAATTCCGATCCGCATTTTGTCACATCGTCCTTCCCGGCAATGCTCCCGCCCGACAGTTCGGGAATCATAGCCCTCGATTTTTTCGCCGCGGACACGGGGCTATATTGCGATACAATCTGGGTCAGCACGAACGAACCTTGCGGCACGGCCCCGATAATTCTCTGTGTCCATGCGACCGCACCGCCGGTAGAAGCACACATTGTCGAACCGCTGCCCGAAACCTGGACTTCCTGCGCAGACCAGCCGATTTCGATGACGATACAGACCGGAGGGGAGTTAACAGTCCGGCTCGATATACCGAGCCTTTCGACAACGACCGAATATTGGGACACGACTACCGGAAACTGGCTTCCCGCAGTCGAAATTTATTATTCCGGCTGGGGAACCCATATTCTCGAAGGCTCCTCATGGCTGTGGGACAGCACATACACCGGAGGGATCACGGGACGAAGGCTGATATTCCGAACGATAATCGAGACCCCGGAAGGCGCGGCTATCGACTCGGCTTTCGTAATCATGTATGCGGACAATTCCGCCATATTCTACATGAACAGCGATTCTATCGGCGCGGACGACGACGGCTCCACGTGGAATCACACGTTCACTTTCGACCTGCTGCCGGGAATGCACGGCGGCTGCGACACGATGACGGTTCAGGGGATCGATCTAACCGGAGTCGCTGTCGGTGTGGATTTTCTGATAAGTGTTTTCTACCGGCAAAGCTGCGGGATAGACACATCGAGCATCGATTTTTCTGTCGATGGCGTTCATCATTCCGTAGGAGACGGCTATCTCGACCTTGTCGATCCGTTTTATTTGATATACACGCCGGTTTCCCCGGACACTTTCTTCGACGGCGACACGATAACGGCCTGCCTCGAGGCACTCGAAAATTTCTGCGACGGCTATCTCGAAAACCCGATTTGCTGGGATTTCTATGTCGATCTAATTTCTCCGAATATCGAGAATGAGACTCCCGTTCAAGATACTTTCCTGACCGATCCGCTGCCGATAATATCGGTGAATATTATGGACGAAGGCTCCGGCGTGGACACTTCCACGATAGTTTTCACGGTCGTGGACAGCGTAATCTCGCGGGTCGATTACGATCTGACACCGATAGCAGGCGGGTGGAATATCGAATATATAACGGTCGAGCCGATAATGACCGCGGACACGATTTGGGTGTGCGTCGCCGCGACCGACACGACCGATTACTGCCCCGACAACGAAATGGACACCTGCTGGTATTTTTTCAACATGAGCAACCGCGAACTGTGGTTCCCGACCCTATTCGACGCGCCGTGTGAAACTTTACTGGTGCCGCTTATTATCGACGGCCTCGAATATAGCTGGATCGGCTCCGTGGAAATGGCTTTTCGGGTCGATCCCGAAGTGTTTGTGCCGCTGAATATTATAACAGTCGGCTCGCTCACCGACGGCTGGATCGTAAGCGGGTTGATTATCGAGGCGGACTCCGGAAGGATAGCGGCCACGATCAGCGGGACGCCGCTATCGGGAGGCCCCGGAGGCGATCTGCTTTATCTGAAAGGGTTTATCCCGTGCAACGCCGACGGCGGAAGCTACACCGCGCTCGCTATCGAGGATATAGTTTTGAACGAGGGCGTCCCCGAAGTGACGTGGCGCGACGGACTTCTGGCGGTCGAACTTTCCCCGCAAGCGTTCACATGCGATATTTGCCTCAATCGAACCACCACGCCGACCGACGATTACACGGTAACTTTCTCCGCCATTCCCGGCGGTTCGGACAATTTCGATCCGGGCATGGATATTCAGCAGGTTCCGCCGCCCGATTGGTTAGTGAGCGGCTATTTCATGTTGGACGACCCGCTGTATCCGATTATCGAAAAACTCATCCGCGACGTGCGCGCGGTTTCTCCGCCAGTGTCCTGGAGCCTGATAACGAAGGACGAGGCACACGGCGTCGCCCGATGGAACCCGCTTCGCCTGCCGGAGGGAGAATTCCGGATCGGCGGCTATGTCGATATGAAACGCGATTCGGTCATAAATTTCGGCTTTGGGGACACGCTGATAATCGAGTGGTTTATCCCGGAACTCGAAGCGGGAGAGATGAATTTCGCGGCGGGCTGGAGTATGGTCAGCAGCCCGCTTCTGCCGGACGGCGTCCCCGCGCATCGGGTGTTCAACACGTCGTTCGGTGTCTATCGCTTCCTGCCGTGGGTGGGCGCTTACGCCTTCGCGGATTATGTCTGCGCCGGTGAGGGCTATTGGATTTGGGCCGATTCGGCTTACGGAACTCCCGTTGTGGGCAGCCCGATCGACGGCTATCGCCGTCAGGTTTATAGAGGATGGAACATGATCGGCGCGTCCGAAGATACGATTGCCGTATCGAATATCGAAATCACACCTTCGGGCGGGATAATCGGCGATATTTTCGCCTACGAGAGCACTGGATATGTTGCCGCCGACGGGCTGATCCCCGGCAGAGGCTATTGGCTTCTGACAAATAACGACGGCATTCTTCACGCCCCGACAGGATTCCGCCGCAGGCCGAAAACCGAACCGGCGCCCGAATGGTCGGGGTTTTTGGCAATTGAAAATGAGCGACTGGAAATCGTTTATGCTCGATCCGCCGATGCCGGTCTTTCGAGGGGCGATATAGCGATCCCGCCGGTCGCTCCGGGGATGGCGCCGGTGGAATTCGCACTTGTTTCCGAAGGGATCGAGCTTACAAAAGACTTTTCGCCCGACGGCCAATGGGAGCTTATGCTTCGCCGCGAGGCAGGGATTGAATTCGATATTCCCGAAGATGTCGTTATCGAGATAAACGGCGGGGAATATCGGAACGGGGATTTTGTGATTCTCTCTCCCGGAATTCACAAGCTGTTCGCCCGCAGACTGCTTCCTGAAAAATTCTCGGTGATCGGCTGTATTCCCAATCCTTTCAACGCCGCGACGGAAATACTGGTCGCCCTACCGGAAGATGGGTCGATAGAGGTCGAAATATTCGATCTTTTGGGCAGATCGGTGTTCGGGTTCAAAAACAATTTCGACGCCGGAA
>DAOWNU010000446.1 GCA_030642425.1 bacterium
CCATGCATAAGCGTGGATGCAACAAAAGGAGTAGATAATGGAGTTACGGGGAAGCAAAACCGAGAAAAACCTGCTGACCGCGTTCGCAGGCGAATCGCAGGCGAGAAACCGCTACACCTATTTCGCGAGTCGGGCGAAAAAGGACGGCTACGTCCAGATCTCTGAAATATTCACCGAAACCGCAGCTCAGGAAAAGGAGCACGCCGAACGGCTGTTCAAATTCCTCGAGGGCGGCGAGGTCGAGATAACCGGCGCTTTTCCCGCCGGAGTTATCGGCACAACACTCGGGAACCTGAAAGCGTCCGCCGGTGGCGAGAACTTCGAGTGGACGGAGATGTATCCCGGATTCGCGAAAACCGCACGAGAGGAAGGTTTTGGCGATATCGCAATCGTGTTTGAAAACATCGCTATCGCCGAAAAGCAACACGAGAAACGCTATCTCGATTTAGCGAAGAATATCGAGAACGGAACGGTCTTCAAGCGCGACGAGGAAGTCGTCTGGCGATGCCGCAATTGTGGATATATCCACAAAGGCAAATCCGCCGTAGTGAAATGCCCGGCATGCGCGCATCCGCAGGCGTATTTCGAGTTGCTCGGAGAAAATTGGTAGAGGAAGAAAGGTAATAGGTAAAAGGTATTAAGTAAAAAGACAAAATTAATAACACGTAACGAGGAGGAAAAATGTGCTATGAAGAAGACTATGAGGAAGAAAGTATGCCGTTGATCGGCGATCCGTTCCCGGAATTCGAGGTGCAAACCACACGGGGGAAAATGACGCTGCCGAAGGCTTTTAGCGGGAAATGGTTCGTGCTTTTCAGCCATCCGGCGGATTTCACGCCGGTATGCACCACCGAATTCGTGGCGTTCCAGAAAAAATACGCCGAATTCAAGAGCCTGGGCTGCGAGCTTATCGGATTGTCCGTCGATCAGGTTTTCGCCCATATAAAATGGACGGAATGGATAAAGGACAATCTCCATGTCGAGATCGAGTTCCCGATTATCGCCGACGACGGCACTGTCGCGGACGAATTGGGGATTATCCATCCGGGCAAGGGCAGCAACACTGTCCGCGCGGTCTTTATTGTGGACCCGAAAGGGATTATCCGGGCAATGCTGTATTATCCTCAGGAGCTTGGCAGGAATATGGCCGAGATCGTCCGTATGGTTCGCGGCTTGCAGGTCTCCGATAGTAACAAAGTTGCGATGCCCGCCGATTGGCCGAACAACGGGATCGTCGGCGACCACGTTATTATCCCGCCGGCGACCGATGTCGAAACGGCGAAAAAGCGCCTCGAAGACAAGACCATCGAGTGTTTCGACTGGTGGCTTTGCCACAAAAAGCTGTAGATCGCAGGCGCACATATCCGGGGGAATTGTCTTAAAACATGAACACGATTGAAATATTGTGTTGAAGTGGAATTAACATTTATAAAAGGAGAAAATCATGGTAGAACGTCTCGAAGTCTATAAATGCGAGATGTGCGGCAATATTGTCGAGGTCTTGCACGGCGGCAAAGGGCAGCTCGTTTGCTGCGGCAAGCCTATGGTCGAGATGGCCGAGCAAACCGCCGATATGGCGACCGAAAAGCACGTCCCGGTCGTAACCCGCGAGGGCGATAAGGTCGAGGTCGTTGTCGGCAGCACGCTTCACCCGATGCAGGAAAAACATTACATCGAGTGGATCGAGATAATCAACGACAGCGGCAAGGTCTATCGCAAATACCTGAAACCGGGCGACGATCCGGAGGCGGTTTTCTTAATGTGCGAAGACTGCGCGAACGGCCTTTATGCCCGCGAGTTTTGCAATATTCACGGATTGTGGAAGAAATAGGTAATAGGTAAAAGGTATTAGGTGAAAGGTGATAACGCTATTACCCATTACCTAATACCTTCTTAACCAAAGGAGAAAAATGATAAACAAAACAATCGAAAAAGCCCTGAATGAGCAGATAAACAACGAGATATTCTCCGCGTATCTGTATCTTTCGATGTCCGCGCATTCCACATATCTGGGCCTGAAAGGGTTTGCGAACTGGTTC
>DAOWNU010000233.1 GCA_030642425.1 bacterium
ATTTGACATTTGAGCTTTGACATTTGGATTTTTTCTTAAATTAACCTATTTCACGAAATAGATTCTGGCCGTTTTTGTTATCCCGGAAAAGGAGGCCCGCGCAAGGTATGTGCCCGAAGGAAGAGATTTTCCGGAATCATCGGTGCCGTCCCAGATACCGGAATGTTCGAGTGTTCGGACGAGTCGCCCCTCGATGTCGAGTATCTCGATAGCGCCCGGAGCGGTGATCTTGCACGCCGAGTTGAACGGATTCGGGGCGATCTCGATTGTGAAATCCGACGGCCTCGTGGCGCGAAAATCGTCGATACCCACAACGGGGAGATCGATATCGACGCCGCTATCGCTGACTCCGCCGCCGCCGACAATAATCATCGTGCCGTAAGGGCCTTCGGCATAGGCAAAAGACTCGCTTGCGTCGAGGATGCCGTTACCGTTGGCATCGGCGAAGGCCTGAATGCGTTTCGGGCCGGAAGGCAGGTCCGCGAGAAGATAAATCGTATCGCCTATAAAATGTGTCGACTCGAGGACGGAGATAGAATCGGTGAATTCGGCATAGACATCCCAAACATTGATATAAATCTCGCTCATATCGCCGGAATAGTGAACGGTTCCACCGACATCGGCCACAGGTTCGAGCGTAATATCCGCGCCCGTCGCGACGCCGCCCGTGAGAACTACCGGTGCGGGATGGATTCCCGCAGGACTTCCACTCGCGGGGATTGGCGGCGATCCTAATCCCATAAAGGCAACGGCGTAGAAATTGACGCCGTCGATCAGAGTTGAGTCATCGATAGAATAAGCTCCCGGAGCCATTATCATTGTGATCGCTGTAAGTGTCGCCAGGTCGAATACCGTGTCGCCTTCTTCGATACACGCTATCAATATTAGCCCCGATTCCGTGCCGGAATAGCTGACTGTGCCCGAAACCGAACCGCCGTATGCGGCGACTGCAATTAGCAGTGTTGTCAGAATAAATAACTTCGTTTTCATTTGCTCTCCTTTAGAAATTTTCGACTAATGTAATCAATCGAAGGCCCGTGCGCAAGGAAATTTTTTTTTAATAGAGATCGCTAAAAAACGGCGAACTTGATTTTTCTTAGCAAAAAATGTCAGAAACCACGCAACACCCAACATTGTCATTCCGGGCTCGACCCGGAATCCAGTTTTTTAGTTGTCATTCCGGCCACCGAGCCGGAATCCACGGGGTGGTGGATGCGAAAAAAAAATTATTTTTTTTCACGTCATATTTCCCTTGACTTAACAATACCAACAATTATTTTGTTCGTATGAATATTACTATCGAAAATAACAAAGTCATAGTCAATCTCGATGAGGTCGAGTTCCCGCTTTTCGAGGCGATGTTCGAGAACCTCGACCGCAGAATCCAATGCTCGTGCAAGTTCCGCGAGTTCGACGGGCAGGATTACGAGATGATTTTCCCGCTGCTGCCGATGCACCTCTGCAGGACTATCGGGGAAGCGAATTTGAGCGCCGACCCTTTCGCTACGGTCAGCCTCTACCCGTTCTGGAAATACGGATTCGCGTTCGGCACGGGCAATATGCTCGCTCTCGCGCTGGGTATCGAGGACGCGCACAAGAAGGCGGTTGCGGCGGACGAGTTCGGGATGGGGTTTTGCGCGTGGGCGATGGAGGAGCTTTTCGATTGCGACACGTGGGCGGACACCTCGACATTGATTAAGATAGGCGCGGTTTTTCCGATTGGCACGAGAAGGCCGGATTTTGTTTGCACGTTTAAGGACGGCACGCTCGGCGTTTTTGAGGCGAAGGGCACGACCGGCACGGTTGGCGATTTGACCGGCGCGCTGAAGACCGGCAAACTGCAAACCGCGGGGATAGGCGCGCAAAGCCCGATTAAGTGCCGCGTTGCTGTGGGCTGTGCACTCGGCACGGACGTAACCCGGATAATATTATTGGACCCGCCGCCGGGCGGGGACGCGAAACCAACGAACCTCACCGCTGATTTGGTGCGACAGGCGGCAAAGGCAATGCGGCGGCCTACCGTAGGGGTCGTTCGAGAACGACCCGAGGACGAACGGGCGGTTCGCGAACCGCCCCTACAATTGCCCGGCATAACCGAAACAATATTTCGCGGGCCGACGGCAGAGATAGCCCTCAAACGTGAAGAATACCGCGAAGAAAAGAAGCACGGCTGGCTAAAAATCGAGTAAACAGGAGGCTATAATGAAAACGACAACAGTGGATATTGATGAACTGAGTAAATTAGTTAAGGAATCGGTTGAAGAAGCATTTGACTGGAAGATGATGGAACTCAGGTTGCTGCTATTGCCGTATGTCTCGGAGGAGGAGCAGAAGGAAATCGAGGAGCTTTACGGCGAACCGGGCGACGACGAGGTGGCGGAGGGTCTCACGCTGGAGCGCAAATGAACTACCGTGTCGAGTTAAGCAATCAGGCTAAGAAGGCCCTTTCTTCGGGCGTAGTTAACCTCGATGGTCTTATGGTTCTGCTGGATAAATTCGTGTCGCGCATCGAGGGAGAGGATTTGAATGTCGATTGGAAAAAACTCGGCGGTATATGGCGGGGATATTACCGTCTACGCACGGGGGATATGCGCGTAATTATCAGGGCCGATTTTAAGAACCGTAGCATCTATGTTAAGAAAATAGGCCCCCGCGGCGACGTATATAAATAGAGCGGAGCCGAGGCGAACCGAAACAATATTTCGCGGCCCGACGGCACAGATACAGCTTACCCGCAAAGAATACAGGGAAGAAAAGAAGCACGGATGGATTGAAACCGTGAAATAAGGCCTTGACAGCGGACGAACGACAATTATGTTTTCCTATGAAGGGTTTTCGATAATTTACCACGAGAGGATAAAAATGAGCACAATCAAAATAGATATCAACGAACTCCGGACGCTGATTAGCGAGGAAACCCGGAAGGCAGTGCGCGAAACATTCGACGAGGAGTTTAGATTTCGGATGATGAAATTGATGCTCGCGCAGGTTCCCGAAATATCCGAGGAAGAGCAGAAAGAAATCGAGAAACTTTACGGGGAACCATCGCGTGAGGTGGACAGAGTTTTAACCCTGGAACACAAATGAAGTATAACATCGAGTTGAGCAACAGCGCCAACAAAGCCATCCGCAAAAAGACACTCACCGAAACGGATTTACTGGACGCCCTGGATAAGTTTATTAGCTGGACGGAGAAGAAGGACGTAAATATCGACGTTACGAAGATGGTTGGCGTATGGGAGGGGTTTTACCGGATAAGGCTCGGCGACCTCAGGATTATACTGCTCGTAGATTACGAACGACACGTGATTTTTGTTGACCGGATTGGCCCTCGCGGCGATGTATATAAATAACCGCCGCGGGCCGACGGCAGAGATACAGCTAACCCGCGAAGAATACCGCGAAGATAAGCGCCACGGCTGGATTAATGTTGGGGATATGCCTTGACAACGAACGAGCGGTTACATAAGTTATACTCAAAGTTTATAATGCTACATAATTGATATACTCAGAGGATTAATGCAAAATGGCGAAGCCAAACCTCACAATAAAACAGGTAAAAGAAATTATCCCGCAGGCTACAGATATAGAGCTTGTAGATGATAAAAGTGGGCAGAAGTTAGTTTACGCGGGTTTAATTGACGGAGATAAATACGCTTTGAAGTTTTTATGCCCGAATCCCCAACAAATAACCGGAGGTAGTAGCGAAAACGTCGACAATGCTACAGCCCGTGCACAACGTGAAGTAGAAACGATGCGACAATGCCAAACACCTTATTTGGTGAAAATGGGCCCGCTTGGTCTTAAAACTACGGAAATCAATGGAGAACCAATTATTTATTATGGAGCGAATATTAATGATCCTGGAGATAGCATATCTAAAAATGAAATGGGGGTTTTTGAAGATGGTTACGGAGAATGGGATAATCATAGTCAAGTTATAAATGCCAGAAATTTTGATGAGTATAACACTGATCCAAAAGTATTTTCAATGTTGAGATATGGATATGCGTTAACAGCACATTCTGCACAAGGAAGTTCTTTTGATTATGTTATTGTACATCTTGGTGACATTCCATCTTTTATTGATATCGAGACACAAAAGCAATGGAGTTACACAGCCGTGTCGAGAGCGAAAAA
>DAOWNU010000150.1 GCA_030642425.1 bacterium
ATTTGACATTTGAGCTTTGACATTTGAGCTTCTCTTCATTCTCCATCAATCTTGACAGTCGCAGTTCCGAACCGTATATTGAGTGCATGTTTGTGAAGAACGCAATATGTTTCCTGCTGCTAACAGCGGCTTATCCCACACTCGCAATCGAGGGCCAGCAGCCGACCCCTCAATTTATCCCGCCGGATTTCTCCGTGAAAGAGGAAAGGGAAACCTATCCCGGTGACCTGATAGAATTTTTCCAAAAACCCTTTATCGATTATCTCCAGTTCGATTACGAGGGCAAATCTTACCGCCCAATCGCCAGAGTGAGTTCGGAACAGGAGTTTATCGGCGGGTTCAGGTTCAATATGCCCGGCGTTTTCGCTTACATTCAGGGCGAACAGAGGTATTTCGACCACGGCAATATGAAAGAGATGCTGCGCGAGATCGACGGCAGGGCGGGCTATGCTCTGATGCTCGCGGATCGCTATCCTGTCGGCGTCAAACTCGATGCCGGCTACGATTATTTCAGGGGGCATTACGAGCCTTATACATATAATATCAAAGGGTCTGCCGAAGCTCACCTGCCGCTTGGCCCATATCTTATTTCAGCTTCGGCGCTCGGAATACGCGAAAGCTGGATTCAGCGCCCCGGCCCGTATTCCGTGCCGGATCCCCCCGATCGGGAAAGGCAGGAGATATCGAATGCAATGGGCGGAAACCTGACCTTCCGCGGGATGTTCAACGAGTTCACCGGTTTCGATCTCGGCGGGAGCGGAACCAGCTGCACTCGCTATCGGACGGATTTTTGGGAGAGGGAATATCTGGTTTATAGCGGTCATGCCGCGCTGATATTCGATTCGCAGCCGCTGAGGATAGCTATCGGAAGCATGGGTCACAAAACCTATGAGGAGACCGTGCTCTCGCCCCTTCTGAATTTTCACCTTGTCGGAGAGCGATTCTACACAAGGGCGATATTGACATCCTCCGCCGAAGTGCCGATCCGTCCGAATTTTCACCTGCCGCCTCGCGTCGCCCTGCCGAAAAACTCGGATTATTTCGTTACGCCGATGTCGGTTATGGCGGAAGGCCGAATCGAACTCAAGCCCGATCAATTTCTTTTCGGGAAGGTGGATTACGCGAACACGCGCGGGGAACCGGTCGTTATGGAGCCGCTCGCGGAGGCCCCGTGTGCGGTCATGTCGGACGTTGCCCATCAATCCTTTTTTGTCAGCCTCTCCAACGATTTTGGTTTCTTCGACAACATACTGTCGATGAGAATTAGCAGCGACGAGATCGATGATATGCAGATACCCACCGGACCGATAAGGGTGATCGCCGACACGTTCACTGTGGATTTTGGCAATGGAATCGGTATCTGGGCTGCGGGCGAGAGGGTTCATCTGCCGGAAATCAGCGAGAAAGAAATTAACGACATCGGCGTCGGAGTGAATTATAAATACGATAGGTTCGAGTTCGCTTTGAGCTTCGGCAATATTCTAAGAAACAACATTTTCGACATGACAGCCCTGACTTTCTCGAACGAAGTCCGCGTGTGGGGCGGAATAACGGCCGATTTTTAATGGAGCTTCGCGAGAAAATACGCGGCCTTCCTAAAAAGCCCGGTGTCTATCTTTTCAAGAATCGGGCCGATAATATTATTTATATCGGCAAGGCAAAAAGCCTCCGCGCGCGCGTCTCCAGCTATTTTACCGGCAAGCCGTCCGACCCAAAAACCGCCCGTCTGATAACAAAGATCCGCGATGTTGGATATATCGTGGTCGATAACGAGATAGAGGCGTTGGTTCTCGAGGCGAATCTGGTGCGGGAACACCGCCCGCATTACAATATCAACCTAAAAGACGACAAGCGATTTCCCTATATCCACGTAACCGACGAGCCTTTCCCGCGGATCGAAGTCGTCCGCAGACGGGGTCGGGTGGGCCGCTATTTCGGTCCATACACGGACGCCAGGGCGATGCGTTCGGTGATAAATCTGATAAAGGAGCATTTTCGCCTGAGATCGTGCAAGCACTATCTTCCTTCGCGGGCGCCGTCGCGGGCATGCCTGAATTTCGATATGAACCTGTGCGACGCGCCCTGTCAGGGAAATGTTTCCGAGGAGGAATATTCCGAGCGGATCGGGGAGGTTTTTTTGATTTTAAAGGGCCGGCGCAGGGAGCTTATCAAGAAATTAAAAAAGAAGATGTCGGATGCGGCGGGTAAAAAGAACTTTGAGGCCGCCGCGGAATTTCGAGACCGGATAGACGCTGTCGAAATGGTCTGGCAAAGGCAAAAAATCGACACCGATCTCGCCGACCGCGATCTTCACGCTGTCGCGGCGGGGCCGAGAAACGCGGTCGCTGTTACGATGCAGGTGCGCGAAGGCCGGGTTATCGCAAGGCAGGAGTTCCACATCTCGATCTCTCCGGACACAACGAAATCCGGGGTCATGTCCGGCTATCTGACCCAGTATTACAGCGAAAACACGAACCCTCCGGCGGAGATTTTGGTCTCGATCATCCCGGACGACTGCGACAGCATTCGCGTCTTTGTCTCGGAGCGCCGGAAAAAGAATATCGAACTCAGGGTCCCGCGCCGCGGCCCGAAACACGAGCTAATCAAACTCGTCGAGCGCAACGCCGAACTGCTCCTCGCCGAGCTTGTTCAGAGCAAAGATAATGTGCGTCTGCCATTCGGCATAATCGAACTGGAAAAATTATTAAAATTAAACAGGACGCCGCGGGTGATCGAGGCGATAGATATTTCACATCTCAGCGGCACAAATGCCGTCGCGTCTCTTGTCAGTTTCCGCGACGGGAAAAAATTTGGCAAGGGCTACCGCCGATTCCGGATCAAGACAGCGGAGGGCGGCGACGATTACGCCTCGATTTACGAGGTTGTCCACCGCAGGATAAAGCGGCTGCTCGACGACAAAAAGGCCTTGCCCGATCTGCTCCTTATCGACGGCGGCAAGGGACAGCTCGCGATGGCCCGTAAGGCCGCGGAGGAATTCGGCGTCGGAAACCGGATAGAGCTGGCCTCGATAGCCAAGCGGCTCGAGGAGATTTTCCGGCCGGGATACGACAAATCGCTCATGCTGCCCCGCGATTCCGCCGCGCTGAGGCTTCTTGTGCGTATCCGCGACGAGGCCCACAGGTTCGCTATCCAATATCAGCGCCAGCGCCGAACAAAGGCTTTTCGCGCGCAGGAATTGGTTTCGATAGAGGGTATCGGCCCAAAAAGACAGAAAAGGCTTCTGATCGAGTTCGATTCTCTGGAAAATATTGCGAATTCCGAGCCGGAAGTTGTTGCGGAGAAAGCGGCTATCCCAATCGAAATATCCCGCAAGATAATCGATTTTCTCTCGCCCTACAAGACCGCGATGATTCTTGTTGCGATGGGCATTCTGCTTTTTGGGGGATGCACGCCCTCGCCGCGATATATCGGAAACGCCCGCCCAGCAACTATTCGACGCCACAAACCGCGCAGTGTGGAAACCGTGGCCGATACCGTTCGTGCGGCGGAGGCCCCGGCGACGAGAATCACCCGCGATGCGCCGGTGAAAAGAAGCACGGCTTTCGATCAGGACGCGCTTCTCGGCGCGGTGAATATCTATCTCGGAACGCCCTATCGCTACGGCGGAACCGGTTTCGACGGCATCGATTGTTCGGGATTTGTCCAGAATGCATTTCATCAGGCCGGGGTCGATCTCCCGCGAACGAGCGGCGAGCAATATCGTGTCGGCAAATCGGTCAAGCGGCCGGATTTCGGCGATCTGCTATTTTTCGGGATGTCCGGTCGAAGCGTGGATCATGTCGCTATCGCCCTCGGAAACAGCCGTTTCGCCCACGCCAGCTCCAGCCTCGGTGTGACAATCAATTCTCTCGACGACCCCTATTACAAGCGAAGATTTATCGGCGCGCGCCGGGTTTATTAAGTCTGTCGGCAATGCCGTAGTCATGCGCTCGACCGCATGAGTGTCTATATTTGCCGACACCAAAACTAATCTTCCGGAGCGAACGTTGTCGTCGTCGCGCGAAAAACTGTTGTTGATAATTGCCGTGACTTTGCCTTTCTTTGGAAAAATTTACTTCATTTTTGATTTACATTTCATGATGTTTCAACTTAGAAACCGAACTTCTTTGTAGTCTTCCACTATGTTTGAACCGCCTTTCGCCATGATTGAACCTTTCAAGCCACGCGTAGGACTCTTCAATCGACGCGTATGACTCTTCAAGTCAGGCGTAAGACCTTTCAATCGACGCGTATGAGTCTTCAAGTCAGGCGTAAGACCTTTCAATCGACGCGTATGACTCTTCAAGTCAGGCGTAAGACCCTTCAATCGACGCGTATGACTCTTCAAGTCAGGCGTAAGACCCTTCAAGCGACGTGTATGACTCTTCAAGCGACGCGTAAGACTCTTCAAGTCAGGCGTATGACCATTCAATCGACGCGTATGACTCTTCAAGCCACGCGTAAGACCCGTCAAGCGACGCGTAAGACCTTTCAAGTCATGCGAAAGCCCCTCATATTTCATTGATTACAAAGAACTTACGGTAAAATGGGTTAAATTCCCCAACTTTTCGGTCGTTTCGGCTCCGCTCAATGACCGGTTAACGCGGGCGGGCGTAAAACCCGCCCCTACGGTGAATTTCACATTTTCATTTCGTAGGGGTTTGCCGGTGGCAAACCCGACGCCAATTCCACGTCGGGCATGTCGTCGCCATGTCCCTACAGAACATGGAGATGTAAAAAACGACACGATGAACGCCGAGCGTCTGCGAATTTTATTCCTTACAGAAACAGCAGCGATTATTTTTTCTCAATATTCCACCAGAAGAACGTTATGTCGTGCGCCGGGTCCGGGCCGTCCCCGACTGAATCACGCTGCATCACGCCGGGTTTTTGTAATTCAACATTAACCCCGCCCGGATTTACAGGTTCGATATAATCCATGAACGGTTCGCAGTATCCGCAAATAGTTATCGACGAAGCGGTCAGGTTATTAATATCACCGTTATAGATGATTTCGCCATTAAAGATTAAACTCGAATCAGTCCTTTCAATCTTCAATTCGGAACAATCAACCTCCCAATTTATGAGGTTCGTATCTTCATTTATAACGGACTTTATAGCCCAAAGTTTCGCATTACAGCTATCCAATGGATCAGCTATGAAAAGAGAATCCGGGAGTTTTTTCCATCTAAGGTCGGCGGAAAAGACCATATATGTATCCGATTCCGTTAATGAGATTTTCCAGAGATGCTCATAACTGCCGATTCGGGTATCCGGATGGTTGAACGTTACTTCATACGGAACCTCCGCAAGCCCTATTTCGCCGGTTATTTCGTATTTGATATTTGTTTCGGAAGACATTCCGACGAGCAAAGTCACCGGGATCAATAAAAGGCATAAGCTTATTTTCTTCATGATACTCCTTTTTTGCAAAAGAGAATTGTTCCGCGCCCCATCACCTCTGTATCATTTCAGATATACGACGCGGCGTGATGCAACTTTCCCCGCAGACTCGCATCTTATTAAATAGACGCCGGAACCGATAGATTCGTCGGGCGTCCACCGGCACGCGCCGGAGGCGTTTGTGCTCAACGGCTTCGCCGATTCGCTCTCTCCGACAGG
>DAOWNU010000042.1 GCA_030642425.1 bacterium
ACCTTGTTCACGGCATAGTAGTTACGCGCCGTATCCTGCGGGACAATTCCGGCCTCGAGGAGTTTTTCCACGAAGGGCGCGGAGCTGCCGTCCAGAAAGGGAGGCTCCTCGTCGGAAAGGGCGATTTCGATATTGTCTATCTGAAGCCCAGCACATGCCGCGAGAACATGTTCCACGGTGGTTACTTGAAAGCCTTCGCCGACGAGCGTTGTGCCGCGGACATGTTCGCCTGTGGCATTATCCACAACAGCTTTCACCCTCGCCTCAGGCCCGATATCCTCCCGAATAAATACGGCCCACGTGTCCGGCGGAGCGGGTCGAAAAGTCATTGTTACGGGCTTGCCGGTATGCAGGCCGACGCCTTTAAGCGAAACTTCTTTGCCGATCGTGCACTGATTTTTTCTCATAATAGCTCCTATCATCACAAAGTTTGGCAATATATCGATTATTCAGAGCGAGGCAAGATGATTTTACATGAAATATAAAAATTTAAAATGCAAAATGACATATAAAAATCAAAAAGCTTCGGTTGCGCAACGCAAAAGATGATTATATCGTTGGGAATTCAAGGGGTGGTGGAGTGCGGGGCATCTATTACCTTTCACCCATTACTTACTTACCTTCCTCTTCCTCGTCCAGATTTGAGATTTCGGGACGAAGCCGAATATCTCCAGCCGTGTGTCGTCGTAACCCCATATCGCACAAGTCCATTTGAAAATGTTGGACAGGAGTTTATCCCCTTTTACGCGTTCGAGACGCTTGTTCACCGACGCGTGATGCCGCTCCGATTTCTCGACGTCCTGCTTTTTAATAGCCTCTCCGAGCGCGTCGATTTTCGCGGACATCGCCGCGAACGGTTCTTCGGGGAGAGCGAGAGGACTGCCCTGAGCGACATACCGCGCGTTTGCCTCGACCATCTTTTTTGCGAGCGCGATAAGTTTCAGCCGCATATCCGGGATAGAGCCGACCGCGCCGAAATCCTCGAGTATGGCCCCTTTTTCGGCGTTGGATTCCGCGCCGCCCGCAACCGATTTCACCATATATCGCGCGGAGACGATAAGCTTGCGAAGTTCTTTTTGGAGCTTTTTGATAAGCCCTGTTGCCGCCATCTGATCGCCCATCTGGTCGGAAACATCGAATTTTAGCGGGTTCCAGGCCGCTTTATGCGCGAGCAAATCTTCGGCGAGAGTTCCCGGCAACTCGATTTCGCCTTCGCATTCGGCGATTCCGGAAACGCAAAACCCTACACGCATTATATGTCGCGCGTCGTTATCGTGTCCAAAGTCGTTATTTCTGAATTCTGCCATGTTTTCTCCTTAATCTATGTCATGTTTTGCGACAAATGCCCGATCATATTAGCGAAAGCGCGGATATACTATTCTATTGCGCAAATATTATATATCATTGCGATAGTCTTTTTTTTATTCGCGCGAATATATTATCTTATCGCGCAAGCAATATATATCATCGCGTAATTAATATACTCCAAAGCGTAAGTATTTTATATGATATTGCCAACCCGACGACATAAACTACTTGCGCAATTAAATATATAACTAACGCGATCCAATAAATCAAGCACATTTTTAAATAAACTACTTACGCGATTAAATAAAATATAAACGCATTCATATAAATTACTTACACAATAGCATAAATTGCCCGCGCAATTGGCAAAATTACAAGCCCGGAATAGCAAACCATTACCTCAAGTTACTCCGCTCCGCGTTGTGATGATGGCGCAACGCTCCGCATCGAGTAGGGATAATACGTGACGCAAAACACTGTCGGCCAGCGACGACTGACAAATCTACTGGATGGTTGCATTCCAGACAAATATTACTATTATACCGAGGACGATTTGGAGATTGGATGAAGATCGGGCAACTTCAAAATAATTAGAATATGCGAACAAAAAAGATTTTATTGGCCTGTTTTGTTTTGCTGACCGGGTCTATTGGCGCTGTTTCAGAGGGGACATGTAAATACCTCGAAACATGCGGCGGAGACAAGAAAAATTTCACGATAAAGATCGAGGTTGTCGGCGATACGACGGTCATTCTGACAGACCGGGGCAGCGAGAAATATACGATTTTCTGCGATTCGACCGGCGCCAATTTCCGGTGGACAACTTCGATTCCCGATGAGAAAACGGAAATAACGGCATCGAGAAGGGGCAGTTTTGTCGATATTTCGGGGATTTTTAAGGGGGATTCGATTCACAAAACACTCGAAGCAGGCGCTTACCTGTGGATACAACCCATGGCCTTGAGCGTATCGACATTTATTCGTTCGGGAGAGGAAAAACTCGATTTTTGGATGATCCGGCCCGACAAGCTTTCGGGTATGCGCATGACAGTAGAAAAGGCAGATAAACCCGTGGAAATCGATGTTTGCGGGGCCAAAATAAGCGCTGTCGAGGTCAAAAAGACGGTTCATGGCTTAAGCTCCCTTATCTGGAAATCGCACTACTGGTTCCACGAAAGTGACGATCTTTTCTTGAAATACGAGGGTGTCAACGGTATCCCGGGGACACCGAAAACGACAGTCGAGCTAACCGAATAGAACACCCGGCGAACCTGAGGGTACACTATCGCCGATTGCACATTTTTTGAATCCTTTATATATATAATTTAACGCGTTTTTAACTTTCGGCATATCATTTGCGCAATTGGAAATAGCTTTTGGAATTGCAATTTGTCCAATTCAGGAATTTGTAAATGAAAAAAAGAATTATAATTGTCCTTTCGTTAATGATAATAATTGCCGGCTCGGTCGTCGGTCAGGATTATATCACAAGGATAAACTGCGGTGGGGACTCTGTCGAGGTTATGGGTGTTGTCTTCGACCCGGATTTGCCCTTTGCCTATACCGGAGCCGGTTATGTCGGCGGCGAACCGGCCTGGGGCGATTGGGGATGGAGCCCCTGGCAGATCGGCGGAACAAATCAATTTCCACTCTATTCTTCTTTTCGACGGAATTTTATGGGTTACCTTTTCGAGGTTCCCACGGGGGGTTATTTAGTCCGGCTGAATCTGGCCGAGATATTGAACCACGGCCCCGACAGGCGCGTTCTGGATATCGTTATCGAGGACTCTACTTTTTTACATAGCCTCGATCTTTATTATAAGGTAGGCAAAGATTACGCCTATGTGATTACCGCATGGGCGCGCTGTTCCGACGGCACATTGCAGGTTTCGACACCGGCCTCTGTGGGTGAGCCGCTGCTGGCCGGTATTTCCGTAATCTCGTGGCCGCGAGACAGCATCCCGCCCGGAGCGCCGTATCTTATTTCCGCAACCGACGGCTATAATAACACGATCCTTTTCTGGGAAGAACCACCCGAGCTCGATATCGGTGGATACCGCGTCCAGCGAAGGATCTCCGGCAGCGGTTCGTGGGCAACGATATTGGGCTTCACGCCCCTGCACAGATATATCGACACGACCGCCGTAACAGGAGTCGGATATGATTATCGAGTCGCCGCGCTGGATGTGTTCGGGAACCGCAGCCTCTGGTCGAATGCGATTGGGCCGGCGCGGGCGATGTCGCCCTCGGAATCGATCCTTCCCATATATAATCTTTTTATCGATAGCCTCGGACTTCAGATTCTTGCCGACGACCCGTGGGAAGACGATTATGTGGATGCGGCGTTCGATTTCGACGGCACCGCTTGGCCCGATGTCGAGGCGAGATACCGGGGGAACGTTTCCCGAGGCGTTTCCAAGAAGAATTGGAAGGTCAAGTTTCCCTCGACATCCCTTTTCGAGGACGAGCGAAAGATAAACCTGAACGGCGAATTCATGGACGCGTCGATGCTGAGGAACCATTACGGTTACAATCTTTTCCGCTGGGCGGGAATCGAGGCCCCCTATGCCGATTTCGCACATCTCGAATTGAACGACGAGTATTACGGTGTCTATGTTCGACTGGAGCAGGTGGACGAGGCTTATCTTCGACATCGCGGACACAGCGAACTCGACCCAATATACAAATGCCTGTGGGATGCCTTTTCTGTCGGGGAGGACTATTCCAGAATGTGGGAAAAGGAGACCGACTGCAACTGGAGCGATCTCGAGGATATTATCGAGCTTGTGAATTTCACCCCCGATCCAGAGTTTCAGGCCGCGATGGACTCCGCTTTCGATATCGAGTCCGTCCTGCGATATTATGCTATCGTGATCCTTATCGGCGACGACGATTTCTCGCGGCACAATATTTATCTGCGCCGGGACCTTGCCACATATAAATGGAGCGTGATACCGTGGGATCATAATATTGCGTTTTACGAGGATTGGAAGCCGCTCGATCTCGGCACACATTTTTCCCCGCAGACGATTGGCGGCCCGAATGTTTTTCTAACGAGGCTTATGAGAGTCGAGGATTTCAGGGGCCGCTATTGCGATCTTCTCGATTCCCTATCGACGAGCCTTTTCACAACGCCCGCCGCAATCGCGTATCTCGACAGCATTTCCGGTTATATTCGCAGGGACGTTCACGCCGATTATCGCAAGGGAACTCACGAGAACAATGGCTGGTGGGAATGGGAAATCGGCGGCATATCTCATTATTTTAATAACAGGATCGAATTCGTAAGATCGAGAATGGACTCGCTGAGAGAAACGACCAATCGCTATGGTATCTATATTAACGAGCTTTGCGCGAAAAACGACTCGGTCAATATCGACGAGCACGGCGATTACGACGACTGGATCGAGCTTTTCAACTCGAACCCCTGGCCGGTGGACCTCGAAGGATATTTCCTCTCGGACGATCTGGACTCGCTCACGAAATGGGAACTGCCCGCACTCGTGATTCCCGCCGGCGGTTTTCTTCTCCTCTGGCTCGACGAGGAGCCGTGGGAAGGGGGCAACCACGGCCCTTTCAAACTCGACGGCGACGGAGAATTTTTAGGCTTTTTCAAGAACATAGAAGGGCCTTACTGGTGGGGCGGTTTTCCCTTCGGTATAGATATGGTCTGGTTCGGTGAGCAGACGGAAGACATAAGCTGGGCGCGTTATCCCGACGGCGCCGAGAACTGGGGTTTTGTGGAGCCGACCCCCGGCGCGCCGAACGATCCGACCTATGTGAACGATCTGCTGGCAGAACTCCCTCAGGATATTTCGATCAACTCGATTTATCCCAATCCCTTTAATTCGAGCTGCAGGATAGAGATCATAGCTCCGCCCGGAGATTTAAGGATCGAGATTTTCGATATTACGGGAAGATCGGTTAAGTCGTTCGGAACAGAGATTAGAAGCGGAAGTGCAATCATATTATGGGACGGGAAGGACGGCCTCGGGCGGGAATTGCCCAGCGGGGTTTATTTTGTCAAGGCCGTCTGTGATTGCGGAATGTCCCCCTCGCAAAAGGTTGTTCTAATAAAATAAGCGGACGATAGACGCCCGGAATCGCTCTTTGAAGGCAAAAAAGTAAAGTAATGATAAACCAACGGATATGATAATCGTCATAAGTAATGAGAAAAGAAAAAAACATTTGGATACTGTTATAAATTTGTTATTATGAAAAGTTAAATAGAATATAAGGACTCGATGACATGGCTAACGAAAGAAAAAATAAAAAAGCAATAAAGGGACATGAAAACCCCGGCCTCCTTATTGTTTTCGAGGGCCTCGACGGCGCCGGGAAAAGCACACAGGTGAAACGCCTTGCGGATTATCTTCGTGAAAAAGGCCATCAGGTCGTTGTTACGGAGTGGAATTCCAGCAAGTATATCAGCCGTGCAACCAAGCGCGCGAAACGGGCGCATATACTGACGCCGCATACATTTAGCGCCCTTCACGCTACGGATTTTTTCTACCGGCTCGAGAATATTATCGCGCCTTCGCTCGCCACCGGCAAGATCGTAATCGCCGACCGCTATTCTTATACGGCGATCTCCCGCGGGCGCGCACGGGGTATCGACACCGACTGGGTCAGCCATATCTATTCCCTCGCTATCGAACCCGATCTGGCAATACTCGCCGACCTGGATGTCAATGTCGCGCTGGAAAGGGTAACGAAGAAGAACGACAATCCGCCGAAGTATTACGAGGCGGGTATGGACGTTTCCGGCGAGATCGATCCTATCGAGTCTTTCAGGGAGTTCCAGACAAAGGTTGGGGAGGAATACAGCCGATTCGTCCGCGAAGGAGAACTGACTCCGGTGGATATGAACCGCCCGGAGGACGAGATATTTCAGGATATTCTGCAGATGGTCGAGCCGCTGTTGAAGGATTTGCCGAAATCCAGCGAGTCCCTTCCGGCGCCCGTAACAGGTTTTCGCAAAACCGGCTGGGTGGAAAGCGAGACCCAATTTGAAAAGATCGGGGGCGATTATATATCCCGCCTGCCGGAACACGGGCTTCCCGGAAAGCTTGTCGTGATAGAGGGCGTTCACCGGGCCGGAGTAACTCACCAGCTCAACGTGCTTTACGACTGGCTGCAGGTTCGCGGTGTCGATGTTGTCAAATCGGGACTCGGCAGCACTTGGATCACCAAGGAGATCACGGACCGCGCTCTGCGTAAAAACGCGCTTACGCCCAGAACCAACGTTCTCCTGCGCGCCAGCGAGATATCAAACATTCTGGAAGTCGAGGTTATTCCGGCATTGAGACGAGGAGCGACCGTGCTCCTCGACCGCTATCTGCTCTCGAATCTGACACAGGGTCTTCTGCGCGGGATAAATCAGTCATGGATGGAGGCGATGCTCACCGGTCTCGGCATCCGTCCCGACCTGACTATTTTTCTGGATGTGTCTTTCGAAACGCTTTTCAGCCGTATCGACAAGGCCGGTATTTGGAGCGATGAATCGGTCCACGCCGGACTCGATATCGGTTTTACGCGAGATTTCGAAACGAGTTTCGAGTTCTACCAACGCCGCTCGGTGGCGCTGCACCGCAAACTCGCAAAGGCCAATAATCTTCCCGTAATCGACTGCGGTCTTCCGGTCGAAGGAAATTATCTGCAAATTGCAAAAATGGTCAGCGATGTTATCGGTTTGAACGAGCAGGCATTCAAATACGACGAGGAATTGCAGGAGGTTCTCGACCTTTACCACGCCCACAACGGCTATTTTGAACACGCGCAGAAAGTCCGCAAGTTCGCTCTACAGATATTCGACGAAACCTACGATATTCACCGGCTGGGCAAACGCCCGAGGCGTCTGCTCGAATACGCCGCCTTGCTTCACGATGTTGGCCATTCGCTCGGCGCAAATCACGAAATGCATTCATACAATATAATAATGAACAACAGATTTTCGCGACTGAACGGGAAAGAGCAGCGGATTGTGGCCATTGCATCGCTGTATCACAATGGACAGGCAAACCAGTTAGACGAAGAAAGGCAGTCGAATCTTCACGCCGAGGAACAACTGGCGGTCAGAAGATTGGCGGGAATCCTCCGAATCGCGGACGCTTTGGATCGCTCGAACAATCAGGTTGTCGAGCAGCTACGTTTGGTTCGGGAACACGGCGCCATTATCCTCGATATAAATTCCGTTAGTTCGGCAAAGGCGGAGCGGAAGGCGGTTCTTGCGAAACGCGACCTGTTTGAAAAATATTTCAAACTGCCCGTTCTTGTGGATGTGAATCGGGCCGAGAGAATAATCAGAAAAGGAACAAACACGGATATCGACCTGTATTCGTAATCGAGATGAGTGCGTCTTTGGAATGATATATTTCTCCTTTTTGTGCGATTTATAAAATAGCGTCTTAAGACGCTTACTTTTTTTTAAAAACCAAAATCGAAGTGCACTATGAGCAAAAGATTGATTACAATTGCGATAATTGCGGTTGCCGTCCTGTTTTTGGCATTTGCGCCCGGACTGGAAAAATTGGATTTTATGGCCACGGCGCTGGCGGACGATGCGGCGTCTCTTTTCGATTCGGGGGCTGTCGCACAGCCGGAAGGCCCGCCCGAAGACGGCGGAGCGCCCCAAACGCCATTATGGGACACGGATTGGAGCGGCGCACTGAACGTCCTGATAACGCTTCTTCTGGCCTCGGTTCTCTCCGGTCTTGTGAGTTTTCGCAGCCGGGGCGGGACATCCCAGATGGATTTCACCGAAGCGCACATCGTTCTCTCCGCCGCCGCCGCGCTGATGATGATGATTATCGGAAGCCAGATAGCGCGCGCCTTCGGCTTGATGGGAGCCGCATCGATAGTGAGATACAGATACTCGCTGAAATCGCCCAAGGAAGCAAGTTCTCTGGTTATCGCGCTGGGCATCGGAATGGCCTGCGGGGTCGGCCTTTTTTCGCTCGCGGTGGTAACATCGGTTTTCATTGTGTTCGTTGTGAACTTTTTCGAGCACATGCCTTCGGGACTCAGAAGATTTCTGTTCGCACCGAGAATGAATTGGCGATTGCGTATCCGCACAACCGACCCGGAGGGCACGCTCGATTCGGTAAAAAGCCTGTTCGATTCAGAAAAAATCGGCTATAGGATAAGCCGTATCCGTGGCGAACGCGGCCCGGAAAGAGACCAGACGGAAATAAATATTATTTTGCCCGGCAATATCGACCGAAATGAGATTGCGGATAATATTATCTCGGAGGGAATAATTCGAATCGAGTGGAAACGTATCGAAAAGAAGCGCAGGGTTACGCCGGAGATCGAGTGATGCTTCGTATTTTCAGGGTTGCAGCTTTTTTTTCAATAATTGCGTTCAGTTTGGCCGGCAAGGTCGATATCGATCTCGGTGGAGAGATCGTTGCCCGATATACATGGGACTCGTGCGAAATATATCCCAATAATGAATTTGCCCTCCGAAGGATCCGCCCTAAGATAAAGATCGATGCCGGCGACGGGTTTTCCGGCAAAATCTCTTTCGAGTTGAAAAATGAGGTGGCGGAACTAAGGGACGCGATGCTCGAATGGAAAATGTCGAGGGCGCTGGAGATCGGCGCGGGAAGAAGACGCAAGCCGTTCGGGATCGACGAAACGATGGGCATGTGGGAAATTCCGGGCGTCGATTATTCAGCCGTTCACGGGGTTATGGACGACACCGGCTATCTCGATCGCGATATCGGGTTCTGGCTTGCCGGAAAGCTTTTTCGAGAACCGTTCCTTATCGAATACGATCTCGGCCTTTACAACGGCCACGGCGGATACGATCCGAAAACGAGCGAAAAGCAGTTTGCGGGCATGCTGATATACTCCCCGCATTCGGCTTTCGATATTGTGTTTTCCGGCGGATTGGGCATGGACACACTCGGCCTGAAGTGGTGCGGTGCGTGGGGGATAGGCGGCATTCTAAGGCCGGATTCTATCCCTGTCGAACTGGCGGCGGAGTATGCGACCGGAAAGGATATTTACACCGGCGAAAGCAATATATTGGGGCAAATCGAAAACAATATATGCGGGCAAATATGGCTGAAATACAGCTTTTGGAAATTCACGCCCTTTATTCAATATGAGTTCTCGAACGTCGAGTTTTTATGGGTTGATAACGATCCATATCTCGATCCGCTTTTCGAGCGTTGGCCATACGAAAATAAAAGAACTCATTTCGGCCTGATATACGAGCCTATCGACAAAATACGCCTGAAACTGCAGGCCGGTTATATCGACGATTACTTGGATGAAGCGGAGCACGCCGAGAT
>DAOWNU010000364.1 GCA_030642425.1 bacterium
GATCATCCACTCGATTCCGGTGTCCTTAAGAAGCGGCAATATCTCCTCCGAGACGCTTCCCTCGCTGGGCCACATCCCTATCGGGCGGCGCCCGAATAATTCTTCGAAACGCTCCAATCCGCGTTTTATCTGGTGAAAAGCGTCCCCGGGCGCGCGTAAAATTTCCCTCGGCATCGGCGTCGAAGGGTCGGCGTCGATAGCGCTTCCAGTCCTGCACAGAAGCGGAAGGATAGGGTGAAAATAGGGCGAGAGTGTAAGCTCTATCAGGCCCTCGAACCACAATCTTTTATAGAGGGGGATTATGCTCGCGATCCATTGGCGGCCCTTTTCCAGAACGAGTGCGCGTTCCTCCTCCGTGAAATCACGTCCGCGAATCATCAGTTCCTGTATTTCCGGGTCTTTGCGCAGATGCTCGCCGAACCACGCGAGATTGTGAAGCACGGTTATATCGAGAATCTCCCGGTCGTCGAAAAGCCCCGCCATCCGGGCGGAATCGACCATCCCCGCCGGGCCGCGTTTCAGAAACAGTTCCCTATATCGGGGAAAACGATTGATCAAATTCTCTTCGTTGGCGGCGAAAAAATTCCGAACGATAAACGCCCTGTCCTCCTCGGACAGATTTTCAACGGGAATCTTCGCGAGTTCCAAATGGTTATCTGTCAATGTTCCGGCGGCGTAGCCCTCGATCTGATCCAGAAGGCACGGCACCAGATTGAACGTCGCGGGAAATCCCGTTTCCTCGCACCATAGGGCCATGTCGGCATAATCCTTATATGCGTGAAGCCGCGTCCAGGGCAATAGGGCCATCGCGGAGCCCGGTTCGGTGTATATCGGCTGGTGCATATGCCAGATAAAAGCGATTGAAATCGGCGGTTTGCCCATAAATTCTCCTCACAAATAAATCACGTATTTAACTATTCAAATATAGCGGCAAATTCATTTTAACAAAGTGATTTTTATCGACCCGAATCCGTCGGACGCCCTCACAAGATATATCCCCGAAGACACTGCCACGCCCGACATATCCGTCCCGTCCCAGACAACCCGCCCGCCGCCGTCGGTGCGCCGCGATTTCACGCGTCCGCCCGTCGGATCGTAAATCTCAAAAGACGACGCACCCGGAACGGAACTCGTGATTTCACAACTAAAATTGAATGGATTCGGAAACGATGAAATCCGAATTTTGTCCGGCAGATTTTTCTCTACCACGGATGCCGGCACGAGTTCGGCGTCGTAATTGAAATTATATCGTGTCCCGAAATCGCCGCCGGGAACGATCGCGAGGCCGATAAACTCCGCCTCGTTGGCAAAGGGGATCGTCACCGACCCGACCCCGAAAGCCCCGATAACAATATCATAAACCGCAAACGAATCGACCGATTTCCATGCCGCGCGGACTCCCCAGTCGATTCCGTCCGCGCCGTCGAAATCTATCGATAGATCGCGCGGCACAGAACCTAATCCCTCGAACACAATAAAATTGAATCCATAGCCGTAAGGCTGCGGTGAAGCGTTCCCGCTCGCCGGATAGAACGAGTGCGTTCTTGCTACCTGCATATTATTCAGCGCCGCGCCGTCCGGGAAAAAGCCGCAGTCACGATCTCCCACAAGCAGCGCCATCGCCGCGAAATCCGCGATATCCCAGAGCAAAGTTGTGCCGTAAAGGTCGCAGGTCTCATAAAGCGCCTCTTCCTCACTCACAAAACGCATCGTGTCCCAGACAGTCGCCAGAAAGCCGTCGCCAAAAACAATATCCCAATACTGCGCGTAAAGCCCCATGCCATACATGTGATACCCGGCGTTGTAGTTTATCGGCATGAACGGCGCGTCGAGCAAATAATCGATTAAAAAAACATAGTCGTTGACAAGTGGATACATTCGCTCTTCCATCGACACGCTGGTCATCTCGGCGATCCACGCCGCACTGCCGCCGTAAAGCCCGAACTGGAACGCGTGGTGAAGTTCATGGGCGGAGGTTATACGCATCGCGCCGGCAACCGGGCCGTCCGGATCGTCGTTGGGATAGACCACATTGAAATCGTTCTCGATCTCGATATAGCTGAAAAGATCGTCCCAGGGCTGGCCGCCGTCTTCGCCGGGGTATGTCAGGCCGTAGGCGGAGATTTGTTTCAGATAGACGTCGTAGCGGGCGTCGCCGCCGAGAGTGCCGTCGTTTGGCGGGGGAAGATAGCCCAAGCTGTCGATATAAACTTTTCGGCAGCGCTCCATATACTCCCCGATTTTGTAGGCATAGCCGACCGAATCCACGGCATCGTAGCCTTCGAGGGCATAATGTATCTTAAAATTTCCCCCCGGTGTGTCGTAGTGATAGGGCAGCGAAGGCCGCGTAATTCTTTTATGCGCAAGAATATCGGGATTTATCCCGCCCGGCTCGCCGCGGAGCGTTTTCATAATAAGCGCCGTCCCGGATTTCTCCTCCGGCAATCGCGCGAACGCGCCGGCAACAGTCAGGATAAAAATTATCGAAATTAACACAGCTATCGAACGGGACATTGTTTCTCCTGTATGCAAATTCATTTCGGGTGTATTATATGAAATAGAAGCCTGAAATCAACCTTATAATATTGGAACGGGCGGCAATGTCCGCTGATGACTTGCTCAACGGCTTCGCCGATTCGCTCCCGTGGGCGAAAGCATCGCTTATCCGATTCGCTCCCAGAGCTTGCCGAAGGCCGTTCCCTGAGCCTGTCGAAGGGCGTTTCGATACGGGCTAAAGCCCTACTCAACGACCGGACCGATGGCTGAGTAGAGGCGAAGCCTCGTATCGAAGCCCGACTATTCAACGACCGGCTTGTTCCCGTTCCCTGCTTGCCCTGAGCTTGTCGGGAGGAAATTCACGGCGGGACGCCGTGTCTATTATGTTAGGATTTTGTTCCCCTTAAAAGGTCGAGCGTCTCGCTCGACGGGGGATACACGGCGGGACGCCGTGTCTA
>DAOWNU010000248.1 GCA_030642425.1 bacterium
CATATTGGCACGTTATTGTGGAGAAAGACCCGGATTCCGATACACTCGGAAGCCTTTCGTGCTACAGTTTTCCGGTTTTTGGTCCGGCCTCTGTTAGGCATGATTACTGGTGGCAGGAGGGCAGGTATCACGATCTGGAGGTTTCCACACCCGATTCGGCGGGCATTGTGAGATACTATTTCCTGAACTGGAGCGACGGCGAATTAACTCCCGCGCATACATCTTACGGCCCTGTCCACGCCGAAGACTCGCTGGTGGCAATTTACTCGCAGGAATTCCTGTGCAGGGTAGAAAAAGACCCGCTGCAGGATCACGGGAGAATATTCGTGGAAGGAGTCTGGTTCGAGGATGTCGCCGCCGTGGACTTCTGGGCATTGCTGGACGACGATGTAGAAATTGGAGTGTCATTGCACGACACGGTTGGGGATTACGATTCCGTCTATACGTTCCTCAACTGGGAAACCGCCGATGTTGAAACCATGATCGTGTGGACAATAACCGGCCCCGACACGATGACCGCATTCTACAACGCGGTCGAGATATATTTGGAACTGGCGCTCGGTCAATACGACGTCTATCCCAACGATTCGGTCGTGTGGCGGGTAGCGGGTGGAGATAGTGTCTTATATACCGAGGTTCATACGATGTTCGAGGGCGATTCCATAAAGGTATATAATCTCTCGACAATAATGATCGATCTTGGGTTGAATGTTGTGACTATATATGATACAACCGATGCCTGGATAGAAGACCCGTTCTGGTCGCCGCATTTCTGGGAGGACGAGGACAGGTTCGTTATCATGGGTCAATTCACAGATATTTCCGAGCCGCCGATAATCTGGGAAAGGTCGAACGACTATATCGATTACTCGGTAACCTGGGCGAAAAATGACCCGGATAGGATTTTTGGCCCGGGCGGAGAGTTTATCGAGGCATTAGGCGGGGCGAATACAGAGATGCTCTGGATGCAGTTTGTCGCGCCGACGCACAGCACGAACCCCGAGCACACCAGATGTATAGTTATCCGGCTGACGGCCAAACCGAGCCTCGAATAGATTAAGGAGGCCCTCCCAACCGGGAGGGCCTTTTTTTTATATCCTACTTTCGCCATTTTGGTGAAGCCACTTTTGTGTTAGTTCTTTTATAACTAAAAGAAACATAACACATTAGAACAATCCCAAATGGCTTTTTTAATGGCAACACTAATTTTGCAATGCTAATTGTCCATTTTGAATTGAAACAAGGTGGATACCATGTCCCTTTACCCGACAGCCCTGGAAGTATGCGATATTGACAAAATCTATTAAATAACTTATATTATATGTTTGATAGGTTTTAATTAGCATTATGCGAGAAATATCTACAAAAACCGCTGTCTGGCTTATCATTATCCTCTTTATCGCGGGGGTGGCGATAAGCGCTTTATTGTATGACCTCAAAGAGCAGCTGCCGGATTTCGACGTCTCCTGGGAATTGAAAATCGCCTTCGCGGGAGCGGTTTTCCTTCTCGCACTTTTCATTTTTTCAAATCACAAATTCAATCCGGTATTGTGGTTCAAAGGGCTTGTCGTTATCCTTATTTTCTGGTTTCTGCTCGCTATCGGCAATGGTCTCGTGTTCTTTTTCTTCCTCAATCGGGACAGCTTTGTTTTCCTGACCGCCTTTCGCAACGCCCTGTTCGATTACACACCGACCTTTCTCTTTCAGATCATTCTGTCGCCCTGTCTTGCATATCCGATCCTCATCGAGTCGCTTTCCACCGACGACGAAGATATCCTATCTTCCCCGATAGAGGAACCTGATCGGGTCGAAAAGAGTATTGGCCCCCCGGAACAGAAGGCATCGCCACCCCCGGAGCCTTTCGAGTCGTGGAGAGAGGTTCCTACTATAAAGGAAAAAGACCTTATTCTGGATTCAACGCAGGGTATCCCGGTGCCGTTTCTTCACGGTGCGCCCGGGATTGTGGATGAAAAACCGGAAGAATCCGATGAAATTCAGATCGAAGCTGAGGCTACGGTTGAACTTCCCGTTTCCGGTTCGATTCATCTGGAAGAGCCGGAGGCTGTCGGGGAAACCGAAGAAATTCTCGGTTTCGATTTGGATGAGGTATCGGAAGAACTCGATGGAATCCCCAAACTCACGGAGATAGCGGTTACAATCCCGAAGAAACCGGCTCTTCAACCCGAAGAGGCGGAGCCTGTGATCGAGAGAACCCCTGAAAAAGAAGAGGCTCCAACCGAAAATTTCGAGCCGAAGGAAAAGAGGCCCATATCGAGCGTGGCTGAGGTCAAAGGGCAAGAGATCGCGGGATTGGACGACCTGCTTGACGATCTTCCAGCGGTCGAGATGCAAATCGCCGGCAAGAAAGAAGAAATAACCGCACCCGAAGAACCGATACTCACGCCAGAAAAGGTGAAGGAATTCACCGAATCGCACGCCCGGAAAGACGAAAAGCCACAGGTTTCAGAACCCGAGAAGCCGCCCCAAAAACCTAAAAAATCCCCAAAAGCGCCCGAATCTAAAGAGCTTGCAAAAGACCCAAGCGATAAAATTCATATTTCGATACGAAAGATAATCAAGTTCAATAAAGACTCCGAGGGTGGCGAGGTTCTCGACAAACTGATTCGGAAAGGCTCGGATCACCTGCTGAAAATACCTCTGCGGATGTTTGTAAGCCAATTGCTCACGGGAAAGGTCACGCTTACTGTCGATTATATCTCCAATCGGGTGCCTATCGAGTTTGTGAATTTTATTACCTCACAACAAGGCTCCGATCTTACCGAGTTGTTTGTCGCATTGCCCATGGAAGATGTTATCGCGCAGGTCTCGCCCGAACTTTTCAAACTGGATGGCGACTCGAAACAACTGGAATCGCCCTGGATATCCGGAAGCGAAAATGCCCCGAAAAACGACATCTTCGCCGAGGAAACCCACGACGATACAGGAGACGAACAAAAATAATGGCTCAAATTAACGTATCAGAAAAGGTGATTTCAATAAAGATCGTGTATTACGGGCCTGCGCTTTCCGGCAAAACGACAAACCTTCAATATATTCACAAAAAAATATCCTCCAAAAAGCAGTCCGAAATGATCTCGATTGCCACCGAGGGGGACAGAACGCTCTTTTTCGATTACCTCCCGCTTGAAACCGATATAATACCGGGGTTCAAGACCAATTTTCAGATATATACCGTTCCGGGTCAGGTGCATTATAACGCCACCAGAAAATTGGTTCTGCAGGGCGTGGACGGGCTGGTTTTTGTGGCGGATTCGCTGTGGACGCGGCAGCAGGACAATGTAGAATCGCTTTTCAACATGAAGGAGAATCTGGTCTCTTACGGGCTCGGCTTGAAAGACATTCCATATTTGCTGCAATACAATAAACGCGATCTTCCGGAGATCGCCCCGTTAGAATATATGGATTATTTGCTCAATCGAGGGGAAATCCGGGCACCGTCGGTAGAATCGGTCGCGCTTACAGGCGATGGTGTCTTCCCGGCGTTGAATATGATCAGCAAAATGGTTATCGGCAAAATCCTCATGGAACTAAAGCCCAAAACAGAATAGGGTTAAAAATGGCAAATCTGATAATTTCTCCGCACGAGAGCAAGCAGCTCGCCTTTGTGCTGGACTCCTTTTTAAGAGACAGCGGCGCCCGCTCGGCGCTTCTTGTCAACCGAAGCGGTTTTGTCCTCTCGCAGACGGGCGATTTTAAGGGTATCGACTCTCAGTCGCTGGCGGTTCTCGCGACGGGAAGTTTCGCCAGCACTCAGGCTCTGGCCGGGTTGCTCGGAGAGAAGGAATTCGCCGCGGCCTTCCATCAGGGGAGGCACACTAATATACACATATCCGTGATCGGCCCGCACGCCATTCTCGTGGCCGTTTTCGACACGAATGTTACGGTGGGCGTTATCCGGCTTTATGCGCGCGAAGCGACGAAGGCATTGGAAAGGCTCCTTTCCGATATGATCGATCGCAAAGAAAAAAC
>DAOWNU010000399.1 GCA_030642425.1 bacterium
CCGCGACAAGCTTTTCGGCCTTCTTCTCGATTTGCACGCGTTCTTTTTCGGACTTTTCGGCAGCCTCGTTCAATCTTGCCGCTTCGCGTTTGCGGGCTTCGGCGATCCTCTCCTGGGCCGCTTTCTCCGCAACTTTTACCTTTTCGAGGACATTTTCCATATTAATCCCCATCCTGTGGATTATGTGCCCAATTTCGGGTTAAGTTCCTGTCAGAGTTGAACTCACGATGTGGATAACTTCTATAAATAATTGCTTCAAATAATCTAACACAGTGATTAACAATAAGATACACAACCAACACTTAATAACACCGGGTGTTGAAAACGTTACTCGTCCTCTATATCGTTCGATTGACCCACAAAACGCGCGCCCTCTTCGATAACCAGCACCCCGGTCACGAGATTGCCCTTGATTCGGGCGGAAGGCTCGAGATGTATCCTCTCCGGTGCGGTGATATTCCCCTCGATATATCCCCCGATAGTCGCACTCGAAACCTCCACTGTCGGGGCGACAATGTTCCCCTCGCGACCCACAGTGAGCGGGCCACGCGCTACTATCTTGCCCGTAACAGAGCCGTCGATACGAAGACCGCCCTCGACAGTGATATCCCCACGGATCACACATCCGGGGCCGATAATTGTATTCAGTCCCTTATCAATTCTGCTCTCGCCGTTTTTCGCCATCATTTATTCTCCTCAATTTTATCCGAAAAGCCGCTTCCGAGCGGGTCGATCAACCCGCCCTCGAAAGAAAGCTCGTAGTGAACGTGCGGCCCCGTGGCATGACCGGTCTCTCCGACAAGTCCTACTTTATCTCCCGGCTCGACCCAGTCGCCGACCGAGCGCGATACTGTGCTCAAATGTCCATATCGGGTTTCGTATCCGTTTAAATGATCGATTGTAACAACAATCCCCAGCTTAGGATCGTTTTCAATCTCCACAACTACTCCCGCGGCGGTGGATTTCACGACGCTGCCACGGAAGCGGCAATATCGACCCCGGTATGCGGGGAGAGAAATTTTTGTCCCATCTCGCCGAAACGCGCCGTAATAGACCCTTTAACGGGCAACGTCCGCGGGATAAAATCCAGCCGCCTTTTTCGTTCCGCCGCTTTGGATTCAAGCTCCGGAAGCAGCCTCGTCTCGAACGGCCTGTCGATAATCGGCAGGATTTCCTCCCCGATAGCGAAAGCCGTTCTCGCCCGTGGCTCCGGCTCATCTTCGCCCATATCGATAAGCCCCTCCATCCACCTGCGCATCCGGCCGGTTTCGGACAGTTCGCGCTCGAGATTCGCAATTTTAACGCGCTCCCGGCGAAAGGACTCATTCTGCGTCCTCAAGGAGCGGTTCTTGGCCAGCAGTTTAATAGAACGCCCGCCCATTACGATTCCAATCACAAAGAGCAGCACCGCAAGGCTCCCCACAATAATTCCCGCAGTTACCTGCCAGCCCTCGAGATGAAACGACAGGGGTTCTTTCCGGTTGTGAGGAACAAAAAAAATCGTTATTCCGCGTTTAGTCGGCAATCAATCTCCCGCCAGTATCTCCACAATTCGCATAAGATCGTCATCGGAATAGAACTCGATTCTAATCGAGCCGCCATCGCCGGAGAGGTCGATGTCCACGCGCGTTCCGAGATGCCGGGTCAGAGAGTCTTTCAGCGCTGCAAGCTCGGGCGAAAGTTTTTTCGCGCGTGATCTGCGGCCCTTCTTATGTCGTGGCGAAGGCTTCTCCTCGCGGGCGATAATATCGAGCCTCTCGACCGACATGCCGCGTCTTATTACCAAACGCGCCAGACGGATCATTCTATCTTCATTTCCGGCGGCAAGCAGCGCGCGCGCGTGTCCCGCAGACAGCCTGCCATTTTTTACAAGTTCCTGTATCTCTTCCGGCAAAGTCAGCAGCCGGAGCGTGTTCGCCACCGTGGGCCGGGATTTCCCCACCTGCTCCGCTATCTGCTCCTGTGTCATATCGAAATCGTCGGTCAGATGTTTATATGCGAAGGCCTCCTCTATCACGTTCAGGTCTTCGCGCTGAAGATTCTCCACAAGGCTGAAAAAGAACAGCGCGGTCGGGTTTTTCTCCTTGAGAACTAAAGCCGGAATGCGTTTTAGACCGGCCATTTTCGACGCCCGCAGGCGTCGTTCGCCCGCAACCAGTTCGTAGCCGTTTTCGGCCCTGACAACGAGTATCGGCTGAAGCACGCCCTGAGCCTTGATAGACTCCGCGAGCGAGGCGAGGGATTCACTGTCGAAATTCTTCCTCGGCTGTTCGGGATTGGGGAAAATATCTCCAACCGGCAGACTCAGAATTTCGTCGCCGGAGAGAACTTCCGCCACAGAGCCGGGCAGAAGCGCCTCGAGTCCTCGCCCCAGTGCGTTTCTTTTACCCATTCATAATCTCCTTCGCCAGAGCAAGGTAATTCCTCGCCCCGGTCGAGCTAACATCGTAAAGTATTATCGGTTTGCCGAAACTCGGTGCCTCGGAAAGCCTGACATTACGTTGAATTATCGTCTCATAAACCCGGTCGCCAAAATAACTCCGCGCCTCTTCGGCAACCTGACGGGAAAGATTCAGCCTGCGGTCGAACATCGTGAGCAAAACGCCCTCGACTTTAAGCTCTTTGTTCAATTCTCTCTGGACC
>DAOWNU010000134.1 GCA_030642425.1 bacterium
GAATACTTCCCTGCCTGTTACGTCAAAAATCTTAACGCTTTCGGGTTTGCCTTCCCCGGCCACAAGGATCGACACGGTCGAATTGAATGGGTTTGGGAAGCATTTTACAATAAAAGCCGCCGGTCGCCGGTCGTTCTCGTGAACAATATCTGCTGTGAAATCGAAATCCACAACCGAAGTGGGGCCGCCGCCCACAACTACGATCCCATCGAGGTCGTTGAAATGCCATATATACGGCTCCGGAGTGTATCCGGCAGTATCGCAAAGGCCGTTGCCGTTGATATCCGACCAGGCGATCATTACCTTCGCGCCCGAAGGGATACTGTCTATCGTATAATAGGAATCGCTTACCGCCCACGTGCCGTCGTAGGAAGGCGCTCCTCCGAGAAGCACGGGGTACTGGCTGTAGATATCGATTTTGATGGAGTCCATGCTGCCTTCATAGGTGATATGCCCTTCGATCCCGCCTGAAACAGCCAGCTCGACATCCACGCCGGAGATTAATCCTCCCGTTATCTGGAAAGGATTCCCCGGATATTTCCCAGCGGGATCCCCGCTGACCGGCGGCAAACCGCTGGGGATCAGCGCCATCACGCTGAAATCGTAGCCATCGATAAGCCCCGGATCGTCGAAAATATAATCGTAATCGGGAGGTGCGGCTGTCTCCATAAAGAAGGTTGTATCCATAATCGTTGTAAAATCGTGGAATGCAAACACATAGGCAGTGTCGGCACTTGTTCCTTCTAAATTGAGGGAACCCATTATTATGCCCGCGTTAACGCTGCTAATAACAAAGCAAAGCACAAGGATAAAAATTGTCTTTTTCATATTCGATCCCTCCGGTTTTAAGTCCTTTTATTCGCTTATATTAAACAGACCCTCTTCGTTGAAGTATATCCAGTATGCCTCTCCCGGAGAAAAATCCGTTCTTGTCCTATATGTTCCAAGCCCCGTCGATCTGTCGTAATAGAAATGAAGGGGGGAGTCGAGTATCGTATCCGGTGTGGTGCTTATATGCGTAGTATCGACTCCGGAAAAGTCCGAGAGAGAGCCGATAAAATCCCACCCTGGGCCGGCGTTATATAGATTATAAAAGTGGATCGGAACGCCGTCGAGCGAGAAACTCCTCTCGATATTGCTCAACACGAAATAGCCCTTGCCCGGCATTATGTGATCGGCAAGAATATACGAACCGATGTCCGGCTCGAAATAGAAAACCTGCCCCATCGCCCAGGGGAACAGAGCGGCGGGCGAAATACCGTCTTCGGGGATTATCGGCAGGCTGATTGCGTTCCAGCCGGGATACATGTGGTAAAAGGCCGTGCCGTCCGAATACTGGAGCAAAACCCGGATAAAGTAGTTCGTGTCGGGCACAGCGGCCCAAACGCCGCCGGGCGGCAGATCCCATGCGTGTCCCGGTCGGGATTCTTCCAAAGAAATGCCCAATGCAGTATTCATTTCTATTCCAACGTAGAAATCGCCGTCGAGAATAATATTTTCCGTGCCGACATTGATTCTCGCCCAACCCAGTGAGTTGAATATCCGCGATGAATATCCGAGAAGTTCTTCGCCCGGTTCGCCGCCTTCGTCCAGATAGAATTTCGGAATTCCCTGACCCACGTTGCTTATATTATAATCGATTGCGAGCAGCTTACAGCGCGTATCGACACCGAATTTGTTCGCAATAATGGCGTCGGGAAACCCGACTCCGGCGCCGGGGGAACCGTCGTCGTAAAACAAAGTGTCGTATAATGTTACTCCGACGCCAGAATAGGCGGTTCCCGCAACTGTATCGGTGAGCGGACTGAATGCGCTTCCGCTGTCGTATTCGGCCCGAATGGTATAATAATATGTGTGATTCGACATAATCGAATTATCGGTATATGTGCTGAGGCTGCCGGGCACCGTAATGAGCGAGCTGAAACCCCCGCCGTAAGTGCCGGAACGATAGATCCTGTATTCGTCCGGCGTTATCAGTTCGAGCGGAGAGGCCGGTCTTCCTCTCGGCGCCGGCGGCGGCATATATTTAATAAGATCGGAGAAGGGATCGACCGTATGGAAGGTTTTTCCAAAGCTGCCGTGGAGAGTTACTATCTCGCGCGTGTCGAGATACAGGACGATCATACGGATCATCAGGTCGCCGGGAAGCGCGCGCCAGCCATACATATAATGATATTGAAACGACCGTGGATCGAGAGTGTCCGTTTCATCGTCCACCATGATATCGAGATACGGCAGCGTGTCACCTTTGGATACTCTGACAAAGAAGTCGTCGCGGTCGATAATCAATCCCGAAAGCGAAATGTCCATTTCGTTCCATCCGCCCTCGATATTGAAAAATGTTGTGGGGAAAACATTGTCCGCAAGATCGGGAAGGCCGTAGGCGTTCACGCCCCACATGTCGAAATTTATGCTCCTGTCCGGGAAGAACGGGACATAAAAGTTGATCCTGAGCGCGAGAACACTGCAAGCGCTTGTGGGAGAGAATCTTAGCGCGCACATACCGCTGTCCATCGCAATTCCGCGGCCGCCGACACCGGCGTCGTAATATAACGTGTCCGCGATCACTATCGGTTCGGGAGGAGTCCATTCGAGCACGATCCTATCGTCTTCGGATGAATAGGCCTGCAAAGCGGTGGGCGCTGGCCATTGTGCCATCCCCGCCGCGACAAGCAGGAGGATGAGAAAAGCGAGAATTTGTTTCATAAGTATTGCTCCTTTTTATGAAGTAATAAGGTCATTCATTCCAAAAAGCCCCGTTTTGCCCTGAATAAACTTCGCGGCATCCATTGCGCCCGAGGCGAAAAGTTCTCTCGAAACAGCCCTGTGTTCGATAATCAACGTCTCATAGGGCAAGGCAAAAAGGACTTTATGGTCTCCGACAATTCCGCCTCCCCGGACGGAACTAAAACCAATTTTTTTCGCAGTTCTTGGGCCAATCTGCCCTCTTCTCTCGAAAAGGGCGACTTCATCGAAATTGTGGCCTCTCGCGGAGGCTATCGCCTTTCCTATCGAGAGTGCGGTTCCACTCGGGGCGTCGCTTTTCATCCGGTGATGCGCCTCGACAATCTCGACGTCCGCACCGGGGAACGATACGGCCAGTTCCCGGCATGTTTTAAGCAGCGCGGCGATCCCTTTGCTGAAATTGGAGGCCGCAAAAACGCCAATTTTACCGGAGGCATCGAGCATGGCATTTCTGTGCTCTTCGCCGATACCGGTCGTGCCGGTTACAAGGGATTTTTCTCTCTCGACACAAATAGTCAGCGCGGAAAGAAGCCCCGCCGGACCGCTAAAATCTATCATTACGTCGAAATCTCCGGCGGAGATTCCTATCGGAACTCCCAATTCTCCCACGCGGGCTATCGTTCCGCAATCTTTGCTGATATCCGCGTGTCCGTCCCTTTCGATAGCGCTCGTTACCTCGAAATCTTCATTGTCGCGGGCGAGGGCGATAACCATCCTTCCCATTCGACCGGCGGCACCATTTATCGCGAGCCTTATCATTTACGCAATTCCATATTCTTTGAGGACCGCGGCAAGTTTTGTCCGGTTGTTTTCGGTCATAGCGGCAAGCGGCGGCCGGAATACCGGATCGGGCAGCAGGCCCGCTATCGACATGGCTGTTTTCAGGGGAACCGGATTCCCCTCGATAAACAACGCCTTCATAACGGGGAATATCCGAAGGTGAATTTCGGAGGCCGTAGTAAAATCTCCCTTCAGGGCCGCATGAACCATGGCGCTGAAATCTGCCGGAAGCAGATTTGCGACGGTCGATATCACGCCGGAAGCGCCCAGAGCGATCATCGGGACGGTCAGTGAATCGTCGCCGGAAAGCACAGTCAGGCTTGATTTCCGCAAAATTTCGCTAACCGTATCCAATGAGCCGGAAGCCTCCTTTATTGCCACGATATTCGGGTGTTCTGCGAGTGCGATTGCGGCCTGCGGCTGGATAGTCGTGCCGGTTCTGCCGGGAACGTTGTAGAGCACTATTGGCAGGCCGACATCGGCGACCTCTCGAAAATAGGAGATAAGCGCGTGCTGGGTTGGCTTGTTCCCGAAAGGAGTGATTACCAGCGCGCCGTCCGCGCCGATATCCATCGCGGATTTTGTCCGCTCGACAGCGACGCGTGTCGCGGATGCCCCGGTTCCGATCATGACCTTTATCGAATCCCCGGCTTCATCTTTAACGAGGCGGAAAAGTTCCGCCCTTTCCCCTTCACGGAGAGTGAAACTTTCGCCGGTGCATCCCGCAAGAAGGATAGCGTCCGTGCCGGAATCGACATGCAGACGCGCGAGCTTCCTGACAACACGCGCATCGATCCGACCCATCGAATCGAATGGCGTAATTAACGCAACAATACTCCCTCTAAACATCGGATACTCCTATTTGAAATAACATATTTTAATAATAAATTAGATAATTACTTAAAAGTCAAGAAATATTATCGATAGGTTTGTCGGGAGCAAAGAACGTTTCAATTTGTATATTCCCATATCATATTTCCCCCTGAGGAACCTCGATAACCATCCTGAACCCTTTATAGGAATAGCGATGTTTCGGATCCCTTACATCCCTTCTTCGAGTAATCCTCAGGCTTTCGTCTTCCTGATGGTATGACCCGCCAAGACACAACTTGTCGTTATCGTCGAAATCATAGGGGTTGGAATACCAGGGGTTTATCGTGTCGGAACCGATCCAGTCCGTATTTCGTTTATACCAATCCCGACACATCTCGGAAACATTGCCGCTCATATCGTAACATCCGTAATAGCTGACGCCCCCGGGAAAACTTCCCACCGGAGCCGGACGATCATAACTGTCGCCGGTAAGAGAATTGCATTTTGTGTCGTCGAACACGTCTCCCCACGGATAATGCCGCTGGACAGGGCCGGTTGCGGCCTTTAGCCATTGGGCCTCGGTCGGGAAAACATATCCGCGCCAGCTGCAATAAGCATAAAACTCATACCAGCTTACGCCTACAACCGGCGAATTCGGCAGATTGGAGTATGGATCGCCGGAATAGGGGGGTGTCGAAGTGCTGTCCCAGAAACGGGGACGATCCCATCCGTTAATAATGCGAACCCAGTTCCATCCGGTATCCGTGGTTGCGGAAGAGCCGTCATCGATAAGCCAATAGCTTTGCTCGTAGTAGCCTCCGGCATCGAAGAATTCACAATACTCCGCGTTCGTAACCTCGTATTTGCCTACCCAGTAGCCGGTCAGGTAGATCGTTTTAGGCGGGCCTTCGTCCGTCAAAACCGGGTCGGCGCCGAGTGTGTATGGCCCCGACGGAATATAAACAAAATTATTAGACTGAGGCCCCCATAGAATATTCTCCGACTGGATATAAATCGCGGAATCGTGATCGACAGTTACCCGGTAGCTCCATAATCCGTCGTAAGGCGGCACATCGGTGAAAGAAGTATCGATAAAAACGGTTTCGATAACCTCGTGTATTCCGGATTCCGCTGCCCGCATCAGAAGATAGACAACGCTGTCGCTGTCGGCTCGATTATCCGCGGCCCATGAAAACTGAACGCCGCCGGCATCGATTCCAACAACCTCGAAAGCGGTTATAATCAGGCTGTAATCGGGCATATCGGTCGTATCCGGCGGTTCGGGCGGGTCTGTGCCGTTATCGGAGCACCCCGAAAAGGCCAGGATTATCGCGCCGAATATTAAAGCGATATAAGCAAACCATGTATATCGGGTCATGTTGTTTCCCGTTGAAAAAGATAAATGTTTTCAGTTCATCTAATCTATATTATACACAAGATTATACACAAGCTTTTTTTCGGCTGTCGCACGGTCGGAGCGAATATTGCCACCTTTGGGGCGTGGCGGGCTGGCGTTTCCCCTGAATATCGCCGAATAACACCCCATACGAGATTGCTGATTTTTGCCGAAAAAAGCGTAAAAGTTATCTAATCCATTTCAATAAAGCAATAAATCCAAAAAATCCTAATATCGAAGCCCTAAATCCCAATGAAGCCCTAATGTCTAATGCCTAATCCCACCC